>JAYUBV010000678.1:0-3042 GCA_043740655.1 Pseudomonadota bacterium
AGCACGTGGGCGTTGGTCAGCTTCACGTTGTCGAAGTTGACGGTAGTGGTGGAGCTAGCGCGAATGCCCATCTTGTCTTCGTGCGGCCCGTTGGTGACGCCCGCTAAGTCGCGCGTGACGATAAACGCGGTCATCTTGCCTTCCGGCGTGTCGGTCTTGGCGAAGACGGTAAAAAAGTCGGCGATGCCGCCGTTGGTGATCCAAAGCTTTTCACCGCTCAGGGTCCAGCCCTCCGCGGTCTTGACCGCGTGGGTTTTGATCGAAGCGGCGTCGGAACCCGAGCCAGGCTCGGTCAGACAAAAGGCCGCGATCATCTCGCCGGTGGCAAGCTTCGGCAGGTAGTGATTCTTCTGCTCGTCCGTGCCGAACAGCACTAGGCCGCGCATTCCGATGGAGCTATGGGCTCCCGCGGTCAGTGCGACCGAACTGTCGTATCGGCTAACTTCCTGCAAGGCCCGCGAATAGGCGCTGCTGGAAAAGCCCATGCCCCCGTAGGCCTCGGGAACAATGAGGCTGAACAGGCCGAAGGCCTTCATCTCTTCCAGGAACTCTTTGGGCATCTCACCCGCAGCATCCCACTTGCGAAAATCGGCGTCTTTAGGCTTCAACCATTGCGCAAAGGAATCATTCAGAGTCTTTAGCGTCTCCACCTCCTCCGGCTTCATCTGGGGAAAGGGGAATAGAATCTCTTCCAGGATTTCGCCCCGGCAGAGAGAACGCATAAAGTTTTGGGTCTTTTTGTCGATCGCCATAGTTCGACAATATTACATGGCGCCCCAGTTTGCGCACGCTTTGGCGCAAGAATACAAATGCTCCCCTTCCTTGATCCAGTCGCTAGTCGCCATGAGCCAATAGCCGTCCCCGTCTTACATCGCAACTAGCCTATGGCGACTAGCGACTGGCTTATTTTGCAGTATTAGATACCCTGCTTTCGGAATGAGGGGGACCGTCATGACGTACCTGCATACGATGCTGCGCGTTGTTGATTTAGAAAAATCAATCCACTTTTACACCGAGATCATGGGGCTTAAGCTCCACTCCCACAAACGTTATCCCGATGGAAAGTTCACGCTGGCCTTCCTCGGCAACGGTGGGGACACCGAACCGTTTCTAGAGCTGACCCACAACTGGGACGCGCCGTCGTACGAAAAGGGAACGGCGTACGGCCACATGGCTTTCGGAACCACGAACATCCAAGAAACTTGCCGCTCGATCGAGAAGATCGGCGGTAAAATCGTGCGGGCTCCCGGACCGATGAAACACGGAACCACCGTGATTGCCTTCGTGGAAGATCCGGACGGTTACCGGGTCGAGCTCATCGAACGTTGAAAAAGTAAATGCGTACCTAGCTGAGCGAATGCTCTCTTTCCTTGACCCTGTCGCTAGTCGCCACGAGCCAGTAACCCTCCCCGTCTTACATCGCGACTAGCCTATGGCGACTAGCGACTGGCTAATTTTGTAGTATTAGATACCCTCTATGCGATTCACCGTTGTCCTGCTGCTGCTCCTTCCCCTTTCGGCCATGGCCAAAACGCGCGTGGTGATTCTGGGAGATTCGCTTACCGAAGGATACGGCGTGGCGCGCGAACGGGCGTATCCCGCCCTCGTACAAAACCTACTAACCGCCGCGGGTAAGGACGTAGAGATCGTCAACGGCGGGTCTAGCGGATCCACTTCCGCCAGCGGGCCGTCACGGATGAAGTGGTACCTGAAGGGGAAACCGCAGATCGTGGTGCTGGCCCTCGGCGCGAACGACGCCTTGCGCGGATTTAGCCTTGCCGGCACCGAAAAGAATTTGGGCGAGGCCATCGAGCTCGCCCGGCAAAGCGGCGTTAAAGTTCTGCTGGCGGGTATGAAAGTTCCGACCAACTACGGAAAAAAATACGGCGACGAGCTAGAGGAAATCTACGCGTCCCTCACCAAGAAATTCAAAATCCCCCTACTGCCCTTTCTTCTCGAAGGGGTGGGCGGAGTGCCCGCCAACAACCTGTCCGACGGCATTCATCCGAATGAAAAAGGGCACGAGATCGTCGCCAAACTCGTCGAAAAGCACCTGGTGCCCCTCCTATGATATTGAACGCCGATTCCGTCATAAAATCTTTCTCCCAGGGCTCGCACGCCATCGAAGTGCTGCGCGGAGTAGATCTGCAGGTGGCGCACGGCGAAACGGTAGCGGTGCAGGGATCGTCGGGCAGCGGCAAATCGACGTTACTCTCGTTGCTCTCCGGCCTGGACCATCCGGATCGGGGAACCGTTTCGATCGCGGGCACCTCCCTCGCCTCGCTCGGCGAAAAAGAACTCACCCGTTTTCGTGGCGCTAAGCTCGGCATCGTCTTTCAGCAATTTCACCTGATGTCCACGCTGACGGCGCTCGAGAATGTGGCGCTGCCGCTAGAGATGGCCAAGGATCCCGGCGCGTTTGAAAAAGCGCGGGGCGCATTGGCCGGAGTAGGGCTGGCCAGTCGTGAAGATCACCTTCCCCACCAGCTAAGCGGCGGCGAATGCCAGCGGGTGGCGATAGCGCGCGCGATGGTAGTGCGACCGGCCTTGCTGCTTGCCGACGAGCCGAGCGGCAACTTGGATACGCGCACCGGCACGGCGGTGATGGATCTGCTTTTCGATCTGGTGAAAACGCACGCAATGACCATGGTGCTGGTTACCCACAACGAAACCCTAGCGCGCCGGTGCCACCGCCGGGTGGAGCTCGCCGAAGGAAGGCTCAAGCCCCTTTCATGAGTACCCTTCTACTTTCCCTGCGGCTCGCCCTACGCGAAATCCGCCACGACCGTCGGTTCGCGCTGGCGTTCGTCGCAAACCTCTCGCTGGGGCTCGTTGGGTTTTTGACGTTAGATGGTTTCAAAGTCTCCGTCGACACGTCGGTGCGCGATCGATCCAAATCGCTGCTCGCCGCGGATTTAGCGATCTCCGGTCGACGCGAGCTCACCCCCGCGGAGGAGCAAGCCATCGTCCAGCGGCTGCCGCCGCACGAGTCCGGACGGATCGTCGAGTTCTTTACGATGGCCGCGGGCAAAGCGCGATCGC
>JAYUBV010000679.1:0-9878 GCA_043740655.1 Pseudomonadota bacterium
AGGTGAAGAAAAGAAGGCCTATCGTCAATTTAGGGTAGCTACTTATGCCTTTTCTTTTGCCTGAACTTCTCCGTAGTCGTGATGGTGAACCTGTCCGGACTGCATAGGTTCACCATCAGGACCACGATTAGGTTGATGCACAGGAATAGGGAGAAGCGGCACGTTACGCATTGCACGTATGATGAATTAAACCGCTTTGTTCCACTGCCAGCCGCGTTGCTTTAGGGCGAAGGCCACTGCAACGAGAATCAAGAATAAGAAAGTTACCGGCTGCAGGATCGCCACCGATTGGATTCCGCCAATGGCGTAGATGAATCCGCCGATGGTGAGGGCCGCGCCAAGCTGGCGGAAACGGCCGAGGTACCAGGCCAATGGGCGTACGCCGAGCTGTTTGAGCGGCACCCAGTTTAAAATCGAGAACGGCGAGAGCAGGGCGCCCGCCAAGATGCCGTCGAGCAGGGCGCCCCGCGGGGCCGGGGCATTCCACAAGTTCACCATTAGCATGAAGAACGCGGTGGCCGGATTACCCGTCACGAAGGCGAGCAAGAATCCGCTTAGGAAAACGAACAGCGGCACGAAGCTCGGGTGAAATCGCGGGTGGGTCAACACGCTGACCAGCTCCGGAATGCCGGCGCGGGTGGTGAGCTCGCCGACGACGAAACACAGAAACAACGGTACGATGCCGGTAGCAAAAATTTTGCCCGCCGCGCGGACTTTAAGACCCTTCGCCCAGACGAGTTCGCTCAGCACGAGCAGAAAGCCCACGCGGGCCACCAGCGAAAAGGTGCGCCACACCGGCCAGAACGACAGCCCGATTTCAAGCGGCAGCACGAAAAGTGCGGGGCGGAGAAAACGGAAGAACCAGTTCTGCGTTTCCTGATTGCTCAGGAACATGGGGCGCGGCTGCAGCACCAGCATCACGAGCACCGCGAAGCTGAAGTAGCGCGGCATCAACAGGCTGGATTCTAGCCAGGCGCCACCCCGCGTGCGATCGATATTGAAAAGGTAAAGGCTGAGTGTGACCGCGAGGATCTGCTGGTTAAATAGCGGCGCCATCTTCGATAGACCGCGCGCGGGCAGCTTGAACAGCGTGAGGAAACAGGAGAACACGCTGGGGTTCCAAATGCCGATCAGGATGCCCATCCACTGGCTCCAGATCGCCGGGAACTTAAACGGCACGCGAAAGTTCACCTCGTTGGAAGCTTCGTCGCGCGTGGTGAACAGCGAAATCCACGCCAGGATAAGCGAGAGGCCCCACAGGGTACGGTCCCCGATCCATAGCGACAGCGTCGATTTCGCCAGGGTCGAGAAAAGCATGATGAGATTTCCGCCCTCCATCAAAAGCGCGAATAGGAAGAAGGTCACCATGGGACCAAAGGTCACCACGCGGAAAATGAGTCCCAGCAAGAAAAGGGCGAGGGGGAAGAGCGCCAGCGGGGTCGGAGTTTGTAATGAGAAGGTGCGGTGGGCGAGCCGCCGTCCCGAGCTCAACGAGAGGCGGGCATCGCCCTTGGTAAACGAGCGTAGCCCGAGCTGATTGGTGCGTACGCTGGTGACCGCCACTTGGCACGGAGCGCCTGATGGCGACGTCTTGGTCTGTAGGCGTTCGGCCCAAAGCTCTTCTTCGCGGGTGCTGTTTACCGAAGTAACCTTCGAGCACTGGTTCGCGATGTCATCGGACCAGTTTTTGTCGATGGCCGAGGTTCGCTCCAGGCGCATGAGTTCGACCAAACGGGAGTCGAAGGGAAGGCGGTTTAGAATGAAAAATGACGCGATGGCCGATATCAGAAACCCGGTCGTTTTGGAGAGGTTCATGGGGCTCTATTCTAACAGCCTTTCCTTTTGCGCAGGCCTAAGTCAAAATTCTCTCGCTTTGGATAAAACGGGCAAAAATGAATTGGCGCCGGATAAGACTAACGCGGTGAGCGGATTCGTCCGGGCGGCGGACGGGACGCACATCTTTTACGAAACGTGGGGAAGCGGAAAGCCCCTCGTGTTCTGCTACGGGCTGACCTGCCGCCGGGAGCACTGGCGTCACCAGCTGCCGCGCTTTGGTCAAGGCTACCAGATCGTAACCCTCGACTACCGCGGACACCATGCATCGGGGTTGCCCAAGAACGATCGCAATCTCACCTTGGAGTGGTGCGCTAAGGACCTGCAGCTAGTTTTGAAAGAGCTTGGGATCACGGAATGGGTCGGGTTTGGCCACTCGCTCGGGGTTCCGATTTTGGTGGAGGCGGCGGCGCGGGGGGGCAATGGGCCCGCCGGACTCATCCTGATTGCGGGCACGCTCGACAATCCGTTCGACCACTTCTTTTTCACGGACCGAATGAACCTCGTCTTCAACGCCCACCGACGGCTTTACGACTGGTTCCCCGACGGCACTACAAAATTTTGGCGCTGGCTCACCGCGCAGAATCCGGTCAGCTATTTTTTGACGGCGCAGTTTGGTTTCAACCCCGAGCGTTCCAACGAGAAGGATATCCGCAGCTACCTCACCGGGGTGTCGGATACGGAGTTCGCGGTATTTTTAAAGCTGCTCGAAGATCTCGCTCAGTACCGCGGGGAAGAACGGGCGAAGCGGGTGGAGTGCCCGGTCATGGTGGTGGCCGGGGAAGATGATTGCATCGTGCCTTTCGATCGCCAAGCCGCGATGGCGGGTTTTTTCAAAAAGTCGTCACTAGTCCGCGTGCCCGAAGGAAGCCACAACCCCCATACCGATTTTCCCGATCTAGTGAATTCGCACATGGAACGGTTCTTAAAGGAGCTGGAGTTTTGAAGAAGACATTCGCGTTGATGTGGTTACCCTTTCTCCTCCTGTCGTCGTGCGCGCACAAGTTCGTACGGCCACCGCAGGATCCGCCCGCGAATGCGTTTTCTAACGATCAGGTTAAGCGGGAGAAGCTATTTCGCTACATCCAGGGAAAGTTAGACATTCGTTTCAAAAGCCCCAAGTTTAAACTGAGTGGCTCCGCGCGTATCTTCATCGGTGAAAAAGGGGAAACGCGTTTGGAAGTGGTGGACCCGCTTGGCCGCACGCAGTTCATTGGCCACCTGGCGGGACGGATGTTTCTGGCTTACTGGCCGCGCCAAGATCGCGCGTACACGGATGAAGAGGAAGGCCGCTACTACTTGTCGCGGTACCTCGGGCTTTCGATCACGTTTCGTGAGCTAGTCGATCTGATGTGGGGAATGGTGCCACGCCAATTCCGCGCCGACAAACCGTCCGGGGCCTGGGGCTGGGACGCCGATCGCAACGTGTTTCTCACCCGCCTAGGCGCTACGGACCATTCGGCGGAAATGGGGCTGAATGCGGAGAAGCTGGCGGTGGGAACCCTGCGCTGGCGCACGCCCGGACCGGCGGGAGTCGAGATCAACGCCCAGTGGAATGATTTCACTCCGTACGAAGAAACCGGCCAGAGCATGCCGCTAGCCAATCAGCTGCGGCTTGAATCTCCGCGCACGGATACGGAGCTAGAGGTCAGCTGGAACGACGTCGGGTCGAAGACGAAAACCGACTTTGGCCATACCCTAGCCCCCAGCGTCTCGGACAAGACCAAGACGTTAAAGCTACCGTAATTCGGCGACAATTCCCGTCCCACTGTGTAACGGGGGCAGGGCCGTTTGATTCCTCTACGCTCAAAATCTACGGCATACCCTATGCACTACACGCCACCGGCAGTGTACGGTTTTTTTGAAAATGGAGTTGTTGCGTGGCTAGAATCCTTTCGGCACTTTTGGTTTTGTTGTTCGTCGCGGTGGGTTGTGGAACCAAGCAGAACAATCTGCAGCAGGGTTGCAACGTAACCAACGTGCAGAAGGACCGGATGGTTTACTTCATCGGATACAAAGATGAGACGAAGTTTAAATCCGGCGTCGACTACGTCGGTAAAGTTCTCAATGTACTCGCCGATGGCTACGCCGAAGTGGAGTGGGCGAACGCGGCGGGGCCTGGCCGCACGTCGGTCTCCAGCAGCAGCGTGAAAGCGGAAAATGATTGCGCCCCGGCCCGGGTCGGGAAGCGTGTCTTTTTCGTCGGCTACAAAGACGAAAAAACTTTCAAGACCGGTACGGATTACTTCGGTAATATCGCGAACACCTTCAGCAATGATTTCTACTACATCAAGTGGGACGCCTTTAAAGACGAGATTCACGTCCACTCCGGCAGCTCTCTGAAGATTCAAGAGTAACGGCAGGTTTTAAATTACGCGCTGGCGGTAATGCGAGCAGCATTAACCGCGGGTAGCCGGACACGCACAGCCCAAAAGCGCCGGGGGCGTTTCAGGTGGCGGTCTAGGGCGGAATATATTGTTCAACGGGGCAGTGGCTCCGGGTGATTCCGTACGTGGTGTAGGCCAGGCAGGTGCTGTATTTTAAAGAACGCAAACCGCACGCGAACTTGGCGATAGTTCGGTCACCCGAATGAAAAGTTGAAGACGGATACCCGCCCAACGCTACGGCCGCCGCGCGGAACGTCGTCAAAGACGCCGGCCGAAAAATACCGCTGACGACTAGGCGACTCCAGTCCCAGCCTTACCAACCAGCGGACTTCGAAAAACGAAGCCCACCCTTTAGCAACCCTCCCTTACCACCCCGAGCCCACCAACAAAGCACCCCTCATTCCACTGGATTCGCCGGGCCGCTGCCCGCGCTTCGCGTCGCAATGACTGCATCTCCCCAAGGGCCCAAAAACGGCAGGTTAAACGCCATACCAACGTATTCTCCGAGTATTACCAACCTAAGGGCCGCGGCACCCCGCTTGCACAATCTGAACCCGGATTCATTGGAGTTAAAGCGGATATTGTGGAAGCTGTCGTTCAAATCCTGAAGGCGTCCAGCGTGGCGCTGCTTATTTTGTTCTCGGTCGCTACACGCGCCGAAGAGGCTCCGAACCATTCCTTCGACGACGCCGCCAAAGCGGACGGCCCCAAGACCGAAGATGCCCAAGCGCTTACGCGCCAGCAGGCACTGGTGCAGGGAATGCGGACGATGGGCCTGGAACGGTTTCCGCTCGAACGGCTGGCCCGTTTGATGGAAGAGCGTCCTAGCGCCAATTCCGAACAATTCACTAAAATGCTCGACCTTGCCACCGAGGCGATGCCCGGTGCGGTGACGCCCGCGCAAAAAGAAAAATTGAAACGCCTCTATAAAGAAGAGCTCGGCCAGGTGAAGACCGAGCCCGGCACCGAATTCGTGGCGGCGGCCAGATTGCTCGCCGGAAAATTGCCGGTGAAACCGCGACCGCCGCTCAATCCTCCGGCAAATCCGAATGTGCCGGAAGATCCTCGGAACGCTATCAGCGCGCTGAACGGCGCTACGGTTCTGGGCAACGGTACCCCGCCCGTCCCCGGCAAAGGTCCGGCCGATTCGCTCGGTGAGCTCGCCAAGGGGTCCAAAGGCAGTCTCGACGCCGAGGCTCTAAAACAGCTCGAAGGAAAATTAAGCGCGTTGCAGGCGGGGCTCACGGCGCAGCAGCTCGGGCAGCAAGGCCAAGGCGCTCAGGCGGGTGACGCCGGAAAAAAAGGTTTGCTCGATAACTTGCTGGGCCTCTTGCGCGGAGACAAGGACAAGGGCAAGGGCGGCGATAAAGAAAAAGGCCGAGGGGATCGCGGTGGCCGTGGCGATCACGGGGGTACTCCCCCCGGCGGCGGTGGTCAGCAGGCCAGCAGCGACGACGACAAACCTTTGAAACAGCCCGAAAAACGTGACCGAGATCGCGACCGGGATCGCAAAAAGGGCGGTGGTGGTGGCGGACAGTTGGCCCAGCAGGGTAACGGCAAAGACAGCGGCGGCGGCAATAACGAAAAGAAAGAGGGCGATAAGAAGGAAAAGGGCGAGCCCATCATTAAGGCCGGTGAACTTGCCAACGAGAAGAAAGAAAAGCCGAAGGAAGAAAAGACTGCCGACACTAAGACTGAGAAGCCGGAGGACGAGGCTTTGGCGAGCGCTCAAAATATTTTGGCAGGAACCCCGAAACAGAAACGCAGCCTTGGTGAGGGGAAAGTCGGCAGCCCTATCCCCGGCGGTAGCCAAGGTGGTGGCGGCGGAGATCCCGGTCCTGCCGCGGGCGGTGGCGGTGGCGGCGGTGCTACTCCCGCAATTGCGGGCGGTGGTGGAGGGGGCGGCGGAGGTGGCGGCAGCGATGTCCCCATGGTCGGTCGCGACGACGGCGGAGGTGCCCCCCCGGCGCAGACTTTCAATTTTGTGAAGATGACCGAATTTGGTTCCGCGTCCGGCGGAGGTGGAGACGCAGGCGAAGCTCCTACCAACGTCGACGGCGGCGGTTACGAGGATCCGACTCCGGCCCGTACACGCGGCGGAATGCTCCCCGGGAGTTACACTCTCCAGATTAGGCCCGCGATCGAAACCAACCGCGGTTGGTTGTTAGACCTCGTCGGTCACTGGAAGAAAAAAATCTGCGACGGGCCCGACAAAAATAACGTTGCGGTGTGCTTCCGCGTGATGCCGCACAGCCCGATGTCGCTTGCCGTGAAAGCGGCCGCGGCCCTCAGGTAAAAAAAAGGCCACCGGGAATCCCGGCGGCCCTCTTAAGTCGTCGTGGCCAGGCCGCGAACGGCCGAAGCCATCTCTAGAAGCGGTAAGTTCCCGCAAGCGTTGCTGACCACTGCTGAATTTCGCTGGTGATCGAGTAGGGTCCCAACGTGGAGGGGGCAGCGACCAACGTCGTGCCCGAGCGCACCACCGAGACTTTCGGCGAGTACATGAACGCGACGTCCAAGTCGAAGCCGTTAGTCACCTGGTATCCCGCACCAACCGTGATGTGCGTCTGGGCCAACGCCGGGAACGCGATCAAGTTGAAACGATCCAGCAGAACGTTCGGAAGATTGGCTCCCTGGAAATTCGTGATCTTGATGCCGTTTACGCCCGTGGCGCTGTCGATCGGCGTTTTGCCCCAGTTGAAGCCTGCACGAAGCTGGAGTTTCTCAAGCTGGTACGAAGTCCCCAAGGCCAGCACCTGTTGGTCATTCCAGCCTAGGTCGCCGTATCCGGCGGCCCCGCGCCACGCGATGTAACGCCAATCGAAGGCCACCCGCCACGCGTCCGTAACTGCGTAAGCCACGCCGGCCGCAATCTCCGTGGGCTGCGTAACCGTGATCGGGCTGAGTCCCGACGGCGTACCCGTGGTGAGAACTCCCCAGTCGATCATGTTCGTAAACCCTAACTTCGATTGTGAAGTGTAGGTGACGCCAACGTCCAATCCCTTTACCGGCTTAAGAGCGATGCCCGCCTGCACGCCGAGACCGAACTTATTGTCCGCCGAACGGGTGGACTGCGTGCCGGCTTCGAGCACGTTCGTGGTTAAGCCCGCGTAGTTCAGGATCGGCGCGACGCCGATGCTAAGCCACTCGTTGGCGTTGTAGGAAACACCCGGTTGCAATTTGACCAGCGAGTGCTTCGTCTGGATGCCGCTGTAGGCTGCTAGTGTGCTAAAATCCGAAACGCCGCCACCGTAGCTCATCACGCCGATGCCGAACGCCCAGTCGTTATTGATCTTGTAGCTCGCGCCGATGGCCGGAAGGAAAGACACTCCCGCTTTGCTCGACGTGAAGCCCGCGCCGACGTCCACCGACGGCTTCTGATTGATGATGGTAAACGCGGCCTCGGCGTTTACCTTTCCTTCGCCGTAATTCTGCGCGCCGATCGTGGCGGCGTTTTTATGAATCGCCTCGATCGTGCTTTGGTTGCGAGCCACGCCCACCCCACCCTGAGCGCTAGAGCTCGGGGAAAGACCGTGTAGCAAACTTCCGTTGGAGGCCCAAGCCATTTGGGCGCCGGCGCTAAGCGCCAAAATTGTAGTGATCAGTTTCATTGAGTCTCCCTGCGTTATTCGTAGGCCCATGATAGCGGCGGTCTGGCGGGGGTCAATCGTATCCTTTGAAGAAGGTTCGTCTTTTTGCCGAAAAGAGGAGGGGGAACTCCGTTTCGGAGCCCCTAATTATGATGCGGCGCAACCATCTCTATCCTACGTTCCTAACCGTGCTGCTGCTTTCGCTCGTCCCGCTTTTGCTTTTGGCGAGCGGAAACCGGCGGCAGCTCGCCCGGGAAATCGTGCACTGGGCTCCCTACGTGGGCTCGGCGGTGCTCGGATTTTTGGCGCTCCGCTTGAACGAACGCCCGCTTTTTTATTTCACCATGGCGCTGGGGCTCGAATGTGCTTTGCTGCGTGAAGGGGACCTGCCGTGGATGCACCTGACTCCGCTCCAGCGAGGTGCGGCCGCGTCGTTAGCATTTCCGTGCGTGCTCTTCGGCCTGTATTACGTCATGCCTTGGCTCGGCCGACGGGCGAAGAGTATCGCGTTTCCCGCCGTGGTGTGGATGCCGCTCACCACCATGGTGCTGGTATTCCAAAATTGGAAAGTGGTCGACTCCGGGATGGCCGCCAACTGTTATTCCGTTTCCCTTCTGGCCTTCGCCCTTTTCACAGTGATGTCGCCGTGGCTAGGCCACCGTTTCTCTAAAGAGATTCGAATTTTTTCCGCCACCGCTTCGTTGCCGGTGTTCTGGCTTTTGTCTCAGGTGGTGCGTAACGGGCTGACCGGAGGTGAGCTGGAGCTGACGGTTGCTTTATCGTTTCTGTCCGCGCAGGTCATTGTGGCGGCCGTGATCTTTCGTCTTTACTGGCAAAAGATTTATCTCGATGAGCTGACCGGCCTACCTAATCGTCGCGCTTTGAACGAAGCGTTGCCGTCGATTCATTCCCCGTTTTGCATCGCCATGTTCGACGTGGACCACTTCAAGAAGTTCAACGATGAGTACGGCCATGAACAGGGCGACACCGTACTACGCTTCGTGGCCTCCGTGCTGGAGAAAGAGTTCGGCGCCAACGTTTACCGCTACGGCGGGGAAGAGTTTTGCGTCCTGTTCGAGGGCTGGGGGATCGACCGTGCCTCGTGCGCCACCGAAGAGGCAAGGGCCCGACTGGCGTCGCGCGAATTCACGGTGCGTGCCGCCGCCGTCCACCGCGAAGAAACTTCTTCGAAGGATCGTAGCGCGTCTACCCAAAAACGGCGTGCCGTAGTCACCGTGTCCGGCGGTTTGGCCACCGATGACGTGTCGCTGCAGCGGCCCGAAGACGTTTTGATTGCCGCCGACGCCGCTCTTTTTCGGGCCAAGCAGAGCGGACGCAACCGCGTGGTAGTGGCCGAGTACGATCACAAAAAGCTGTGGGGCGGTCGCGGATGAACGAACCCGGCCGTCTCCAAGCTCGCCGATGGTGGGCCGCCCGCGTGGGGTTGCTCGTCGTGGTGGTGTTCACGGCGACGGCCTTTCTTTTCTTTCAGTGGTACGTAGGCCCTCGGCTGGTCCGTCGTGCGCTGCGATCGCTCATCAGCGATCCGTGCCGGCACTGCGTACTGCAAGTGGGGCGGGTGACCGTAAACTTGTGGGGACCCGACATCACCATTTCGGAAATTAACTTTTCCGCCAAGGCCGGCGAGTCTACCGTAGCCAGCGTGCGCATTCCGGCACTTTCGGTACGTATGTACCCGCTGGCGCTGTTCCGCAAAAAACTGCACCTCGGGGCAATCCAAGTCATTCGTCCCGAAGTCATCATAAACGAGCGTAAGGAAAAATTAGAAGCGGTAGCGGGAGCCACCGGGGCCACCTGGGCCACCGGAAACTTTCTCGTTGAGAGCGTCGAAGTGGAAGGCATTTCGGTAGTGAAGGGTGACTTTAGTTACATGCACGAAAAGCACGATCGCACGGGGGTGCTGCAGGTCCACGACATTATGCTGGGCGTGGAAAAGTTTGGTAGCACGTCGTCGCTGGCGCTAAAGAAAGTATTCGGGCGGGCGGAAGGGGTGCTGGAAAATTCGGGGCGGTTCGAGCTGCACGTCGACGCCGTGCTATTTAGCGAA
>JAYUBV010000680.1:0-3041 GCA_043740655.1 Pseudomonadota bacterium
GGTAGGTCTCGTCGCTACTCTAATGCGGAACAAGCAGCGGGCCGAGGCGCTATCTTTCTACAACCGTCTCCCGCAAGCGGCGAAGACGCCGCAAACCGACTACGCGTTAGCCAAGGCGCTGCACGACAGCCGAGAGCTGCTCGATGCCCGCGCCTTCGTGCAGAAGGCGCGCCACCGCTACCCGAGCGATCCCTTGCTGAAAGACGAACAGGTAAAGATCGATAACGACATCAACGAGCTCGGCGGAGTACGCGAAATAGCGATGGAGAAAAAGCGTGACTACGATCGCAAAAATGGCTGGGTGGTGGACAGTATTACCCCCACGCTCGAGGTGCTATCCGAGTCTTCCGGGTTCGCCCGGATCAGTTTTTACTCACCGTTTCGGCTAGTTCACCTCGACAAATGGGCGGTCGACTTCGGTATCTCGTACGATCGATTTGCGTACCAGGATGGACTCAACCGTTTTAACTTCGGTCTGCGTACCACCTACGACTTCAATGAGATCTTCGCCATCCGCGCCTTCTACCAAATCAATCTCGTGTCAGGAGGAAATGCCTCGCACAACTTTGAAATCGGCCCGAAAATTTCATTTAGCGATAAAGCGAAGAAGTTCATTGGTGGGAGTGGCTGGGTTTCCTTCGGCGGGCGACAGATAAATATGATGAACTCCGAACCGGATGTGGACATGGTGCCCTTCCAGAACAAGGCGGGATCGTCGGGAATGAGTACGGCCGACATTCGCTTGGGCGTCCACACGTTGGAGGGATACTTCGCCAGCGCGTTCGGCGGAGAGCTAGGCTACCTCTACGAATCGCTAGCGGTGGGGTCGACCAACGACAATAACCAGCGCCTGCAGTTGGCCGCGGGGGCCGGGGTGAGAGTCCCTGCGGTCAATCTGATTCCACATAGCTCGTTCTTCGCGCGGCTCGACTATTTCTACATGCAGTACAACCACACTACGCCGCGCTACTTCTCGCCCACGGCGTTCTCGGTGTTTCGTCCTTCCGTGTCCGGCGAGATTACCGAGTTTGGCCGCTTTGATTTTGGCGCGAGCCTGGGCGTGGCGTTTAACTCTTTGAGCCAAGTGGGTCCGACGATTAGTCTCCAGACGCGTTACCGTCTGTCTCCTTTCTCGTCGCTGAGTTTTCGCATCCAACGGAACCAGACCAACTCGTGGAACGTCTTTGAGTGCCTAGGAAGTTTTGCCGCAGGCTGGTAGTTCGCTTACTTGATACCCGCCATCCTCAGCATCGCTTGTAGGTCTAGCGTCATGAATACCGGCCGGTGGTCCGACGGCTGCTTTTCGCGTTGCTGGAAGGTATCCGGAATCGGCATCGGACGGCCACGATCGTCGACGTAGTTGTAGATTTGCGAGTCCATTACTAGGTCCTGCGCATTGGGGCTCATCATCAAAGCATCGAGCTGGCTGTACTCGGTACGTCCCCCGCGCGGATGGTACGTGTGGGTCGTCCGGCGCTTATCGCCCAGCGGAATTTTTGCCCCCTTCGTCACATCGAGGGAGTCCTTAAAGCCCATGTCGCGAATGGCATGGTACGCCGGCGACGTGTTGGGGCCGTCGTTGAAGTCGCCGCCGATGATGACCGGCGCGTTGTATTTATCCGTGTACATCTGCGCGATGTCCGCTAGGCGGTCGCCCTGCGCTTCGCGAAAATGCGTCGACTCGGGATCGGCCTGGGAATCCGTACGCTTTGATTTACCGTGCAGGCCCAGCATCACGAACAACGGTTTGGCGTGGCCGGGTAGTCGGGCTTCCAGCGCCACCACGTCGCGCGAAAACAATTTTGGGTGATTCGGATACATCGGGTCGTTGAACGGTTCATTCTTGTGGGAGTTGTAGGTGAACTCGAGCGGGCTACCCTTTTTCACGATGGCCACCACGTCGATGCCGCGGCCGTCATTTCCGCGAATGGTGACGGCGGTGTACTTTCCACCCAAATCGGTCGCGCAGAACTCTTCGGCGGCGTTCACTTCCACCTCCTGCAGCACCGCCACGTCGAGGTCCATGCCCAAGATTGCCTTGGCGACCCCTTGGCGAGCCTTCTCGGGCTTGATGTCGGCTGGCTTTACCTGGATGCGTTTGCCCGTCACCGGATCCGGTTTGAAACTACCGACGGACGTGAAAAAGTTCTCTACGTTGAAGGAGCCCGCCTTAAATCCCTTTCGCTCGAGGAAGGCATTCACATCCGCCTGCGGATCGGGGGCGATGACCTTGCTCTCGGCAACGGGCTTTAAGTGATCGGTTTTGCGGGGCGGTCGCTCCGCGGCCAACCGCGCCAGTTCGGCGGGGCTACACTCGGGGCCGAGCCCCTTGGCGAGACCGTCGGGGATAAACGGGGCCTGGAGAGCCAGGAACAAAAAGAGAAAGGCAAACAGGGCCTGCAGTCGTGGCGTGCGCATCTTTAGATTATATTGGGTTCCTTGGTACCAAGCTCTCGCCATTTTGCAATGCATCGCGTTTACGCCTGGGCGGCCTGCGGGCTGGGGCTTTTGGCGCTGGCTTACGTCATCGCGTCACGTACGCCGGGGCCCACGTGGGATGAACACTTCAACGGGAGCTATCTGCGTGCCCTGAAGTGGAACCGCTTCACGCCGGAATTTTTGCGGAGCCAACGCGTGTCGGTGGGGCCGGGATACTTTCTATTTCTGCGGCTGTTTACCGACGGTAAAGCGATTCCGATCGAGGCCTGTCGCTGGTTTAGTCTGGGTTTCTTACTCGCGCTGCTAGTGCTTCTGGACGCTTGGGTAGCGCGCGAACGGGAAACGAAATTGGGCGGCTGGTTTTTCTTAGGCGTTCCCCTTATTACCGCGCTGGCGGGCTACGCGATGAGCGATCTGATGGGGCTCTTTCTCTTTTTGTCGGCGCTATTCCTACTGCAATCCGCTGAACTTTCGCTGCTCAAGGCGGTAGGTGCGGGGCTCCTGCTCGGCTTCGCCACGATCACGCGCCAGGTTTATCTGGCGGGAATTTTATTAGGCTTCGGAGTCTTCGTCTTCAACCGAAAGGCGGCGGTTGGTTTCCT
>JAYUBV010000681.1:0-3039 GCA_043740655.1 Pseudomonadota bacterium
GGGCGGCGTTCCTCACCGTCGGTCAGTAGAAAGCGGATGGTACGTTTGGGACGCACGCCCGTCTTACGGTACGCATCGGCCACGGACAGCAACGCGGCCACGCCGGTACCGTTGTCATTGGCGCCGGGTCGTCGTTTTCCCGTCGTGTCGTAGTGGGCTACGTAGGTCACAATTTCGTCCTTCGCCTGCGTCCCCGGAATTTCGACCCACAGGTTTACCCCGTCGCCGCGTTTCTGCAGTCCGCTGCCGGTCTTAAACTGCATCGGAAAATCTCCGGCATAGACTTCGTCGTAACCCATCCCCTGCAGCCGCATGGTCAAGTAGGCGCGGGCGCGCTCGAGATTTATGGGGGTAAAACGATCATTCATGCGCTGGGCGGGACCGCGAATGCCGACCTTAAAGGTGGTCTCCCCGGCCAGCACCTTCACGTCTTTTTTGTACTGGCCCTCGTTCAACTGGCCGAGCATACGGAGGAGCGGCGCTTCGGCGCGCGAGCTTACCGCCGTTACCAGCGACAACAAGACGACTAGACGGAGGATCAAGTTCACGGAGTGCCCGCTGCCCGTCGGCGCGTCGGGACCGGGGTCATGAAGGTGTCCGCGCTTAGGTACGATAGAACGTTATTATCTTTAAGATACTGAGCGATTTCCTTACGAAACTCCGGGGTGACGGAGGCGGCATTCGTAATCCGATCCGCCAGCGCGTTCATCCCTTGCAGAATGCTCTGTTTCTCGGGGGGAAGCCGATCCTTCAGCACGAAAGCGGCGTACCGCAACGAATTGTGTAGGTTGGCCGGCATCATTTTCGGCTGGTACGTACCTATGAAGGCCTCGGTGTCACGCAGTCGATTGCGTCCCTGAAGAAGGGTGATGAAGAAACGCATACTGTTCAGCGCTTGGTCCGCATCCTGCCACATCCGGATTTCGATATCGTGGGCCACGAACGGGTCGTCCCATCGATCGCCCTCGATCCGAACCACGCCGCGTTCTGCGTAAGGGAATCCGTGCGGCGCGGATGTGGACTGAGCCAGTACGCTTTGGTCATACGGATGTAAGTTGCCATCGTAGTCGAGCTCAGCGATTGCCTCTTCGAGAACGATCTTCATCTCGAGTGCGCGGGCGGCGAGCATGATCTGTTGGGGGGTGACCTTTTCAGCGGGAACGCTCACGTGGAAGTGGGTCTCTGGCCATTCCAACTCTTTATGCAAAAAGCCCTTGATGAGTTTTGAAAATTCCCGGGGCGAGGGAATGGCTTCGTCCATCTTTAGCTCGATCGCCGATCCGCTGCCGAGCAAACCTTGATCGTCCGATCCGGAAGAGCCTTCAAGATCGGCGACGATCTTGAAGTTACGTTTATCGAGCGCAACCTGAATAGACTCCTGCAGTAAGTCGGCATATTCGCTCTTCTCGTTCGGCCCGTGCTTAAGTCCCTTGAGGGAAGTGCGTTTCAGATCTAGTAGCGTAAACTCCGTTTTATTCCGCGAGGAGGCTCGCAGGTGCGGATCCACTTCGGCTTCGGTGCCGACGCCCAGCCATCTGGTCAGCTGCTGTTTCGTGTAACGGGGCGAATCTTCGTGG
Source organism: Pseudomonadota bacterium (assembly GCA_043740655.1). Classification (GTDB taxonomy): domain Bacteria; phylum Bdellovibrionota; class FAC87; order UBA2466; family UBA2466; genus JBGSST01. The sequence goes on from JAYUBV010000681.1 coordinate 1,578, forward strand.
CGCAGCATGTTTTTGGCCTCGGCAAGTGCCTCCGGATGGCTATATACGAGTGCGAGTAGATCCGAGACGTGCCAGAGCTCGGCATCGAAACCGAACACGATCGGTGGAGCATTGGCCCCGCGTCCGATCTTCAATTCCTTTTTTCTCCAGAAGTTTCTATTGGCGTTTGCGCCTTCGCCGGTCTTCACCAACATGCGCAGGCAAACTTCAGGTTCGGCGTACAGCGTCAGGCTCAATGCAGCCAAAACGACAATAATGAATAGTCGGCCCATAAGAAGTCCCTCGAATGTTTATTCTTCCGGTTCCAGGAACGTTTCGAGCGTCAAATGCTTGAGTACGTTGTTGTCACGGAGGTAATCAGCGACTTTTTCACGCGCGGCTTCGCTAATGCTGCCGGAGCGTTCGAGTTCCGCCGCTAGATTTTTTAAGTCGGCCACGATGTACTGTTTGGAGGCCGGCAGGCGATCTTCCAACATGTACGCCGCGTACCTAAGTCCACCGTTTAAGTTGGGCGGCATGGTGTTGCGTAGCTCGCGCGCCCGGAAGTCGTCCGAACCGCGTAGGCGGTGAGCATTGCGCGCCAGCTCCATCATGAAATGCATGCTTTCCATGGCATGTTTCTTATCGATCCAGTCCCGGATCTCGACGTCATGGGCTTCGGGGCCGCTCCAGCGGAAGCTTTCCACGCGGACGATGCCGCGCTCAACCTGCGGGTTGCCGCTGCTGCGGACGCCGTTCATATTGATCGAGAACGAGGTATTGTCGTGCGGAGCGTAGGTGTCGTGGAAGTCACGATCGGCCCGTACGATTTGATCCAACAAAATCTTTGTTTCCAGCGCCCGGGCGGCGAGCATCATTTGCTCTGGCTCAATGTGATTGGTCGGGATACTGACGTGGAAGTGGGTCTCCGGAGAGTCCACCGTCTTGTAGAGCCAGTCGACAAGCTTTTTGAATTCGACGGGCTTAGAGATCGCGCCGTCCATCACCAGTTCAACCGCTTGCTCGTGGCGATTACCCGAATCGGTTTCAAGCTTGGCGGATACGGGGATGCCCTGCGCCTTTAGCGACGCATTTACGAACTTGGCTAAAATCGGGGCGTACTGGTTCTTCTCCACGCTGCCATGTTCCCAGTGGGCCAAGGCCGAGGGTTTTAGGTCGGTCAAAACGTATTCGCCGTCTTCCTTCGCTCTTCCGCCGGCGTACATGGCGCGACTAACCTGTCCCTCGGACATGTCGAGCATGTGGCTAAGTTGCGATAGCGAGTAATAGGGGCCATGGGCTTCTAGCTCATGGGCTAGCTTTTTCCACGTAGGTTTGTGCTGGGCGATGATCGCAAGCGAGTCCGAGTTCGACCAAAGCTCTGCATCGAAGCCGAACTTAAACATCTTGGCGCCGCTACCGTCGCCCGCTTTATACGCGGTTGTGCGGTTCCAGAACCGCGTCGCATCCGCCCCGCGGGCGG
>JAYUBV010000682.1:0-9829 GCA_043740655.1 Pseudomonadota bacterium
ATCAACTCCACGAGCGGAATCGAAATGAATAGCAACGCCAACATCGCGAAAAAGGAACGCCGCTCTCTCCACAGCTGCGTAAACTTCATCGAAGGAATCTTCAAAATCGCCTCGATGGTGATTGAAGGACTCATCTTCGACTTTCCTTGGGTGCGATCGCGAAACACGATGGGCACTTCGCCAACCGAGAAGCCTTTTCGAATCGCGAGAAACTTCAGCAGGATCAAGAAAGAGTAACCGCGAACCGAGATCTCTTCCTTAATCGTGGCGGCCAACGCCTCGCGCCGCCAACAAACGAAGCCACTGGTGAGATCGCGCACGCGCATCCCCATCATGGCGCGCGCATAGGCATTACCGCAGGCACTCAATAACTTGCGATACCACGGCCAACCTTCTAACCCGCCGCCTTCGGTGTAGCGCGAGCCAATCGCCACGTCCGTCGTCTCCACCTGTTCGATTAGACGGGGCACGTCCGCAGGATCGTGCGAGAAGTCACAATCCATCTGCAGGATCACTTCGTAATTATTTTCCAACGCCCACCGGATGCCGTCCTTGTACGCGTTCGCTAACCCGCGCGGCGCAGGCCGTTCCATCAGGCGAACGCGTGGTTCGCTACTTTGAATTTTTTTGACCAGCCCGGCGGTGCCGTCCGGTGACTGGTCGTCGATGACCAAAATTTCTAAGGTGGGATGGGCGCGCAGAACCGCGGCCAACATGGCCTCTACGGTTGTGGCTTCATTGTAAGTTGGCAGCAGAACTACGATGCGCCGCGAAACGTTAGGCATATCCTATTGTAACGTTCTCCAATAAAAAAGGGACTGCCGAAGCAGCCCCTTTTTTGAACTTACCGGCGGGGATTAGTTCTTAAGGTAACGCTCGCAGGTCAAGCCAATGACTTCACGAGTCTTGTCTTCGCCAACCAGAATCAGCTGGCCATCAATGACATCGCCTTTGGCAATCACTTCCTGGCCTTCTTTGAAGGAGACCTGGAGGATTACTTTAGCGAGGTCCATCGAAGCCCCGTCCGTCACGTACTGCACGGAGGTCACTTTGTTGTGCTTGCGGATATCACTGCCCTTAGCGGTCAGCAGAGTTTTCGGCGAAGCGTGATCGTGGCTCAACACTAGCACGGCCGGCTTACGGGTTGCGCCGCTGGTCAGGTTGTACATCTTCACGTTGTAGCCTTCTCCACCGCATTTGAAGCCACTGGCCATCGCGGAGCCGGACACCAAGGCAAACGCCAACACAAACATTCCGAAGTTTTTCATGAGAACACCTATTTAGTGACAAGTTGCGGATGGAAAATTCGCGCCCAACGCGTGGTAAACCCCATCTGCCAGTTTGTTTAGGAGAGGAGCTGAGAATTCGGCGCCACCCTGCGTACGGTGGACGGTAAGAAGACTCCTCTAAATCGGGCCGGCGCCCGCTCTTAGGTGAAAGCTATTTGCTTCGGGGAGGGTTCTAACCAGCGACATCTTTATCGTCAATACGAAAAAGGGCTTTGTCACGTTAGCGTCGAGTCATAAAGGAAAGTTAGCGGAATACCGAGAAGAAGAAGACCTCTCGCTCACTCGGATTCCTTTATGCCCCCAGTCAACCAACACAATTTTGCGCGGGCGCACGAGATCTGCCCTTTATGTTCCTCGACCGGCGGCGAACCACAGTCCCTAAATGATTACGAGCTCTCGCGATGCCCTCACTGCGAAATGGTATGGGATCCCTTCCCCCCGAGCGACCCCACGGCAATTTATCAGAAGGACTACTACGAAAATCGGGGAGGGCAGAACGGCTACGTAAACTATACGAAATCGAAAAGCGAATTAGCCAGAACCTTTCGACTGAGACTGCGTTTTGTAGAAAAAAAATTAGGCCGCAAAGGCCGTTTGTTGGACGTGGGATGCGCGCTTGGAGAATGCCTTTTTCAGGCAAAGGCTCTGGGCTGGCCCGCCCCGCGGGGAATCGAAGTATCCGAGCAAGCCATTCGTTATGCGCAGGAAAATGGCCTCGATGTGCAAAAGGGCGATCTAACCTCCCACAAATTAATTGAGGGTTCCTTCGAGGTCATTTTGTTACAGGACGTGATTGAGCACACCGCCGATCCGATTGCCCAACTGGCTAACTGCTATGCACTTCTCGAACCGGGCGGAATACTCTATCTCACTACGCCGAATGTCGAAGGGTTCTGGTCAAAGGTGAGCGGGGCGCGTTGGGTTCATTATCGACCCCACGAGCATCTTAGCTATTTTTCCAATAAAACGATTCGCGCCGCGCTCCGCGCGGCAGGCTTCAACCACGTCGAGGTGAGCATCGCCGTGAAATACATGAGTCTGGAATACATTCTGGGCAGGATCGCCTTTTTTCAAAAGGGGATCGGAGCCATGCTGGCGAACTTCATCCGCGGAATCGGATTATCCTCACTGGGCTTATACCTGCCGGTAGGTGAACTGCAGGCCTGGGCGTTTCGCACCGACGCCCTCCGGGGCCGCGCTGAGCAAACCGAACTCAGCTTTCAAAAACGCTCATGATCGGCTCAGACTCCTAAACGCCGGCTGCCTAATATGAACCGAACCTGAGGGGAAAGAATGGCTCCCGGGGAGGGGTTCGAACCCCCGACCAAGCGGTTAACAGCCGCTTGCTCTACCACTGAGCTACCCGGGATCACAAAAAGAGGAGGTCCGGACTATTCCAAATACTGCGCACCTTGTAAAGGGCCGCAAATGGGCGCCTACCCCCGGAATACGTCCAAGAATTAGCAGCGATAAACTAGTCAGGGCGTAGACCCCCGGTGGGGTGGCTAAAAGCCAGATCCCGTAAAACCGCTCCTTTCCGACCCCTTAGCCCGTATACAGGCGGTTTTCTGGTCTGGCCCACTGATTGCTCCCCTTAGGACCGACGCTTTTTGATTTTGGGATTATCCGGGGGGATTATGCACAAGGTCTTTGGGGCTCTTAGCCTCGCTTTTCTATTCACCGCTCAATTAGCCTTTGCCGAATGCCGGCCAGGCCAGCCCTGCTTCCGCGGCGGTGGTCGAGTTATTATGGGTGGCGGCTGTCGGCCCGGAATGCCCTGCTTCAATGGCGGCGGTGGCCAAGTCATCATGGGTGGCGGTTGTCGGCCCGGTATGTCCTGCTTTAATGGCGGAAACGGTGGCGGCTTCGTGTCCCCCTTTAACGGTGGAGTGGTAAACAACGACCCGTCCTCGTTTATACCGGGCACCAATCCCGCCGATCCCCGTTTCGTTTCCAATGGCGATCCGGCCCGGGTGCTCACCATCGTCGAGAGCGGTACCAACCGGCGCATTCGCGGCGAAGTGCGCGACTCGTCGAACAACGTGATTGCCACGACCAATCAGTTCGACCAGTTCGGACGCCCATTTTTTGATACCGCGTCTACGGGATTAAGCTCGGATGGATTCCGCCGCGTGGCCGCGGCCCCGCAGTCGACGAACCCCGGCCAAATTCCCGCGGGAACTCGTTTGCCCGACGCCAGCCTACAGGAAGAGGCGCTTCAAGGTGGGGGCAAACGGTGGGTGCAAACACGCCCCGGATTCCAAAACCAACCCATTGAAGTGGTTACCGGGATCGGTGCAGTTTTCCAACAGAACGGAAATACCCTCACCCAGGTGCAAGGCGCCCCGGGGGATCTGGTTACTCGCGACGGACAAGGCCGCCTAGTGTTGGTCGATAAGACCGTGGGTCAGGAGCTGATGAAAAAGTATCAGACCCTGCCGGCCGAACAACGCGCGCGCATCGAAGCCCAGCGCCCCGGTTCAGGCGTTTTGATCGACTCCGTAGTGGCGCGCCAGACGCAAGTCGCGGGCACCGGAAACGGCGGCGGCAACCCGCCTCCGGCGAACGGCACCCACACTAATCCAGGTTCGAATACTCCGGTGCGTCCGGTGGACAATTCCGCGGCACCTAGCAAGTGGACCGCTTATAAAGACGTGTTTGAGAAGGCCGCAGTTCCCACCAGCGAGACGGTCGGTGAGTTCGTCAAGGTTTGGGGTGACCCGGAAACCATCGTGGGTGGTCGCCCGACGGCGCCGATCAAAATGCAATGCGTGTCCAACGCGGATAAGAACAAAGAAAATCCGATGACGCTCTTCGTGTCGCGTACGAAGAATCCGACCAAGCCAGACGAGTGGCTCACGAACGTGCGTCTTGACGAAGGCCAAGTGGAAATTACCAAAGCGGAGATTGATAAGAACCGCGATCGCGAATCGCTCCTGTTGCCCGACGAGGCTAAAAAGAGCTGGAGCGCCAGCCGCAGCTTTTTCCCCACGAAAGTGAACTACGATTTGCGTACGGTTCAGGTCGATGGAAAACTCAAGTTCTGGATGAAGGTTACGGCTACGCTCGATACGGGCAAGCTGGAGTATCTCTGCGGTAAAACCGAAGCCGCCCGCAAGGAACCGAATCCCGGCGGAACGCCGACGCCGCCGAAACCGGGCGAGCCGCCGCCGAAGGACGAGAAGAAACCGGCCGAACCACCTCCGGCAGACAACGGCTTTAAAGACGACGCGGAAATCGCCGGTCGCACGCAGCTGAGTACCAAGAATGCCCAGGCAAAGCTGCCCGAGCTCCTCGGCAAGTGCGCGGTTTGCCACGCTCCGGGCCAGAAGAAAGCGGCCGAAATGTCGGTGGGCCCTAACGGCGTAACTGTGCGGTCGAGCGAAGCGCCGGATAAGAAATCCGCGGCCGAGCTAATTCTAGGCCGCGTTGATGACATGGTGGATTCGCACTCCGCCAAAATGGGGCTTACGAACGAGGCCGAAAAAACCAAACTCAAGTCGGAACTTGAAGTCTGGGCCCGCACGGCCGGCGGCGTTTCCCGTTGATTGGCCTGCTTATAAAAATTTCGCCCATAGCGTTCGGGCTTCTGGGAATTTTCCTAGGGCTCGGCGCCTGGGCGACTGATTACTGCCACACGCTGCTCGTGCGGCTAAACGGCTCCGACAAGATCGGGAGGTTCGAAACCCTCGTGAATCGCCGGAGCTTCCAAAAATACTACGGCTCTCCCCAACTCAAACCCATCGTGGATAAAATCGCGAACCTCGAACGGTTCGACTACAACGGCAGCTTCCAGTTATCCGGCCGCGCGTCGGAAACAAACGGCACGCTGCTCATCTACTTAGATGGCATCGGCCCTCCGCTAGGCCACCTCATGCCGGCCCCTTCCATCAAGGAAAGCAAAGCGGTGCACGCCGGGGTCGTCAATCCATTTCGTCGTGAAAAGAGTTCGAACCCGCGCATGATAAAAGCCGTGGCCGCGGTCCTCGAAGGGGTCGAGCGCCGGATGCAGGCGAATCCTTCGATCACCAAACTTGTATTTGAAATGAAAGACGTGGTGAACCCCGTGCTGAAAAGTATGCTCACCGAAAAGATGGGGCTGAAAATTGTCGCGTGGCGAAGCATTGGCCTATCCGAATCGGCCGCCACTATGCGACTCGAGATCGAACTCGCTCCGCCGCCTTCCCGCGAACCCAACTCCGTCGCTTACTGTTTTTGAAGAAACGACCAGAGCGACTTTGCCTTATCGGTAAGGCTTAAGCCTTCGGCGTGGAAGAGTCCGTGGCCGGTTAGGTCTTTGGCGTAGATCGCCTCGGGCACGCGGCGAATTTTTCCGTCCGCCTGAATCTCACGGTCGCTACTGGGTAAAATGCCGACCAGCGTGAATCCGCATCTCTCGGAAAGAATTTGCTCCTGAGGAATCCGCAGCGTCGTGAAAAAATACGCAAGCTCGGCGCCGGCCCCACGTCCCATCGTTTCGACCGCCGCAGGCCCCAGCCTGCCCAGCCCTATTCCTCGGTGCGCGGGATCCACCACGCCTAAACGCGCGGTCACCGTAAGATCGTCGCGGTCCTTCTCGACGGTGGTCATGGAAACAATTTTGCCGTCCTGCTTCACCACCACCGGAAAAATGCGGCGGTCTTCTTCCTGCCCCTTAAGCTGACACTTAGTCTCGTAAAACTCTCGCGTGAGGTGGCAACGTTCCCCGCTGACTTTCATCTCGGGAAACCAACTTTCTAAGTTGGCAATCAGCCCCTCCACTTCGTCACGGTGTAAATGATCTAGCTGGTATCGGGAAGGGCAATGGAGATTCGATTTTAAGTAGTCGACGGACTTCCAAAACATCCGCGCCAATGTAGTGGAGAAGGGGGCTACTGGTCCAGAGAATCCCCGAGCCGGGTCGCTAACCACCCAATGTCTTAAGGAAATCCTCTTTCGGGACGAGGTATCGAAGCTTCGCGTTTGCCTTGATAACGCCCGCGTTTCGTTTGGCTTCCGGACCGCTGCCCCAGAACAGATCCACGCGCCCGGTGCCGCGGATGGCCCCGCCCGTATCGTCGTCGAGCACAAAGCGTGTCACCTTGTCCCACTTCACCGGCGCCTCTTGGGTGTCGTTTTCCCAGGCGGGTTTATCGAACTCGAGAAAGCCCAAAGCGCCCTTGGGAAAGAAGCGGTTATCCGTCGCGATGGTGCGGCCCGAAGTGGTACGCGAGCCAAAGAAGGTGACGGGTTCGCCATCCCGCTCTTTGAAAAAAACGTAGCTAGGATTCTTGAACATCAGCGCACGGCTCTGCTCGGGGGACATCGCGGTCAGCGCCCGCTCGATGGTCTGCAATGTCATCTGCTCTTTGGGAATGAGGTTGGTCATGAACTTGCCGATGGATTCGTAGCGATGGCCGTTCTGCTCCGAATAACCCACGCGCATCTTCACCCCGTCGGGAAACAGCACCGTGCCCGAGCCCTGAATCTGCATGAAGAAAGCGTCGAGCGGAGTCAGGTACGCAAGCTCAAGGCCGCGTTTGTTTAGGGAACCCTTGGCGTCGATATCTTCGCGATTAAAATAGGGAACCAGCTGCAGCTTGCCCGGCGGATAGCCCAACGGAACTAAACGGCCGCGCATCGGCGTGATGTCGGGGCAGCGCTCTTCGAATTGTTTGGTGGCCACTTCGATAATATCGGCCGGCACCGCGTACAACGGCTGGGTGAATTGACCGGTCTTTACGCGCGAGCCTGGCACGACGGGCTCGAAGTAACTCGTTAGAAAGACCTCGCTGTAATTCTCGTTACCGTACACTTCGTAAAAATCGAAATGCGCGTCGATCCAGGACTGCAAAGCATCCTTAGCGGGATTGGTTCCCAAGAAATCCGTGAACTGTGACAACGCCGCCGCGTAGAGATCCCGCTTCACTTTGCGATCGCCAAAGGTGATCGTGAGCTGCCCTTTGGCCTGCGACTGGTGGATGGAGATCTGATTCCGTAGTCCCGAGATTAAAGTTTCTAACGCGAGATCGTCGTGAACTTTTGGAGCTGCGCCTAGACGCATGGCTTCGTCCCGCCCTTTAGCAACTGGACGACTCCCGCAGCCGGACAGAAACGCCACTGAGAGGGAACTCAGAATAATTGGAAGTAATGACCGCACCGAAGAACAGTGTAACCCCACGCCGGGGGGCACTCAACCCAAGGCCCACCAGGACCGAATTAACGTCCGAGCGAAGGTAAGAATGCCGCAATGGCCGCCCGATCCGCATCCTGCAGGCTGTTGGCCTGGGCCGATCCCGGAGGGGGCATCGTTTTGTCGGCTACGCGAATGGCACCTTTGCCGGCCGTGATGGGCTTGCCGGCCGCCGCACCGCTGGGGTTATGGCAGCTCAAACACTTTGTCTGGAATAAAGACGCGCCGTTGGGGGCACTTGCGCTGCCTTGGACTGCGCTCGCCACTCCGACGCCGGTTCCGCCGGGGGCGCCATCGGGCACGCTAGCCTGAAGGATTCCGTTGTCGAAGCCGATCGACGACTGATTAGCGGGCGCACCGCCCACTCCTCCCACACCACCCGCTCCTCCGGGGCGTCCCACTGCGCACGAGCTCAAGATACTCTGCAAATTGTTTACGCTGCCGTTGGGGTTCACAAAGGAGCGCCCGCCACCTTGGCCAATTCCGTAATGCGATCCGTCCGCCACTTCCGCAGAAGCGACGACGACCAGAGACAGCGACAGGACGGCGATTAGCCGTAGCCACGCTATATTTTTAGAAGCCTGATTTTTCCGGCTCGAACTAGTCATAAAGACTCTCCACTTCAGCAAAACGCCCAGCCCATCTTTCAAAAATTCATGAGTACGCAGGAGTAAATTGCAACGTGGGTGCCACGAAGTGGACTCGGCGGAGTCGGTGGCCACACGAAGTGCCGAGGATTGGCCAAGGTGTTTTGAGCGTGAACGGTGAATACGGCGTGTATTCGAATTCCGCGCGTCTACGCCGAGCAGTGACGTAAAACGTCAACCGAGTACCAGTAGACCGACATCCCCCAAGGCCTGGGATAGTTCGACCGGGGAGGGAAGGTCCGAAAGACAGACGTCCCGGCGCAACGCGGATATCGGCGAACAGGATGCCGACCCACGACACTCTTCTCCGACGACATTGCCCGAGGCACGACGAGCGGCTGGGAATTCCCTCCCTTCCCGCCGGTCGAACACTGTCTAACAACGAGTTTACTTAATGACCTGGAACGGAATATCGAACGACAGGTTCTTCGGGAAGAAGCAGGTCTTTTCGTTACAGGCCTGGAAGCGCAGCTTACCCTTCCACGGAAACTTGTTCGCCACGACCTTTCCCGGGGTTTTGAGCGGCACCTTAATGATGACCGTGCCATCGTAGGTTGAGATTTCGCTGTTGGAGCCTTCGAGCTTGTACGACTTGCCCGCCGGATAGATCGGCAGGCCGACTTCCAAGTTGTTCGCCGACGGCAACGTCAACGTCGTCGGAATTAGTTGCGGAGTCGAAGCGGGGTTGGCCTGGATATGAAACCCATCCGCCACCTTGAACTTCAGGACCAGCGACGTCTCGGTTTTGGGACCGACCGAATCGGGCGAGGCGGATTCGAAAACCACGTATTCAATCTCACCCTTGTCGGCCGGTTTGGTGTCCTTAGCCGGGGCAGAGTTACCGAACGCGAGTGACGAAGTACCTACCAGTAAGCAAACCGCAAAGCCCAAGCTCGAGATTGGTTTCATTTTTCAACCGCGCCTACCAGCTTCTGAAGCTCCCCCTTTTGGTAGAGGTCCTTCACGATGTCGTACCCGCCAACGAATTCGCCCTTGATGAATACCTGGGGAATCGTGGGCCATTGTGTGAACTGTTTCACGCCTTCCCGAATCAAAGGATCTTCCAAGACATCGTACGTCTTGAATTCGATGCCGAGATTCTGAAACACATCCATTACGCCTTTAGAGAAGCCGCACATGGGCATGGCGGGATTTCCCTTCACAAAGGCGACTACGGTGTCTTTTTTAACCGCTTGTTCAATTTCGGTTCGAACCGTCTCTAGATTACGTTCACTCATGGCTAACTCCTTATTTTCCTAATTCGGTAGGCGTATGCGCCTGAATGGTTAATGCGTGGATTTCGCCACCCACCGCGGGACCAATGGCCGCGTAGATCATCCGATGCCGGGCGACCAGGTTCTTTCCTTCGAAAGCCGTGGATACCACTTTAAGCTCGAAATGGTCCTGTGTCCCCGTCATATCGCGTACTTCCACCTGGGCCTCGGGGATGCCGAGTTCCACTAGGGCCTGGATCTTTCCTGCGTCAAACATAGGGTCACTGTATAGCCGCCTACCCTGGCCGGGATCAAGGTGATATCTACGCCCTGGAGGCCGAACCCATGAGAATTGTTTCCCTTATCTCCAGCGCGACCGAAATTTTATGCCAGATGGGCCTAGCGGACCAGCTGGTGGGAATCTCCCACGAATGCGACTACCCGGCCTCGGTTCTAGGGCTGCCGCGGCTTTCGTCCGCCCGGCTCAATATCAACGCCCCCAGCCAG
>JAYUBV010000683.1:0-3018 GCA_043740655.1 Pseudomonadota bacterium
GGTTGCCAAACCGCGAGGGGCGAGCCGGCCGAGCGGGTAAGCGTTCCGGCGCCGTCGACGGTAACCATTTCGAGTCGCACGGTTTGGGTTCGGTCCTCGGCTACAATCAACGAGAGTGCGGTACTTTGCGGCACCGGGGCCCAGTTGCGCAGGTGCCGGCCGGGCGGACGGGGGCCGGACAGAAACCCGGCGAAATCCACCGGGATCCGGGAGTTATCCCGCACGTCGTAACGAAATGCCTGCGAGCCCCGGCCGGCGTAAAATAAATTGGGATCGGCGGTGCGGTAGTGTTCGGTGTAGTAAGAGGCCGAGTTTTTGGTTCCGATGCGTTCCCACTTGGGCACGTCGAGTACGCCGTCCTTAAAGGGGACTCGAACTTGATCCCCGCCGTCTAGCGGGAACCACAGGGCGCCGTCGGGACCAAAGTGCGGCGCTACCGAGTCAAAGGGGAAGTTTGAAATATGCAAAGCTTTCTTCGTTAGCCGATCGAAGAGATGCAGACCCCACGGGGTGGTCGCTCCACTGCGCTGGTAGCTGACTAGGTACCTGCCATCGGCAGAAATCGTCATATCGCTGGCGTTGGGTAGGGAAATGGGTGGTTCCGTCACGTTGCTTCGGAGCTGACCGTCCGATTGGTTGGCCACGAGTAATAGTTCGGAATGACGACGTCCGATGTCCCGGCGCAGCCGCGCCGTGATTTCGGGCGTGTGCCAGCCGTTTGCCTTCACCATGGCTTCAAACTCCTGCATCCGGCGCTGAAGGCTTTGTAGATCGGTGCCCGGCTGATCGGGAATCACGAACGGATTTTTGCTTTTCTGCAACGCCGCCAACGTCTCAGGTTTTACCGGTCCGCCCAGTCTGTCGAGAAGTTCGGCGTACGTCATCGCGACGAGCGTCTCGCCGTTGGGATCGTCCGACGATACGGAAGCGAACCCCATTAAACAGAGCGCGACTGGCGTCGTAGCGCGCGAAACTACCGACAGGGTCATTGCCGCAATCAGCGCTAAGTAGGAGGTCACCGACGGCAATTTTACCATGGGCTAGCCTCCTTACGGCGGGGTCGTTCCCGGGCCGGTGGGGATGTTGGCCGACCCCGAAGGAGGCCAGCGCAACATGTGGAGAATCTGCGCGATTTCGTTGTTGTCCAAAGTTTTGATGGGTTCGGTTACGACGCTGCGCCAGTCCTTTAACGTATTGTCCAAGAGCTTCGCCCGTTCGGCCGGGCTAAACACCGGGCCTACCGCGTCGAGCACCTCGCGGAACGCCCAGAGGCTACCGCGGTGGCTCTTCTTGCGGCTATCCGGACGATCGGGACGCAATTCGTTCGCCTCTAATTTTAACCAGTCCAGGGTCGGCGTGGACGGTGTGTCCCCCGCGGTGCGGCTCATCAGGGAGGCCGAGTACCTCCCGGTGGCCCCCTTAAGCTGGCCAAAACCGGCCTTTACGTCGGGCGGTGCCTGGGCATAAGTCTGGTCGGTCCAGAAGTCGTTCTTGGCCTTCGGCGGCTGGTTGGCGATGCTCTGTAAATTACTGATCGCGTCGTTGTTCCACTCGATGTAGGTGCCCGTGTCGGCGCCTAGCTGAGAGCTGTCTTTAGCGAACTTTACGAGATCAGGGTTGGTTTCGCCAATCGCCACGAAGCCGAACTTGATGCGTAGCTCTTCGTTGGTGCCGCGCCCGGCGACGAACTCTTCCTTAACCTTGGCGTAATCCACGTTGGCTCCGCCGTCGCTGCACAGCACGACGTTGGCGCGCTGGAGGTGCTTTGCATTCGGATCGTCCTGCGCCTGCTTAATCATCCGTGCGGCCTTAACCAGAACCTTTTGAATCTCAGTACCACCGCCTGCTTGGCGGTATCCACGTCCGCGGTTCTTCAACAGCTCACGCGCCTGCTCCGGCGTATTCACTTCGATAGGCTCCTTCACCTCGGTGTCGAAGGGGAGGATGAAGACGCGGTGGCGCGCCTTGCCGTTGGGATTGACGTCCGAAAGTGCTTTGTCGACGAGTGCCGCGACGTAGTCGGCCTGGAACTCCGCCTTGGCGCCGGTCATGGAGCCCGACGTGTCGACCGCTAGGATGGTCATCTTTTCGGGATCCACGTCATGGAACCCCGAAGGCTCTTTCACCTGCACCCGGCGGGCGAGCACTACGGCTTGGCCCGTGCGGAGCGCCTGCTGCATTGAGATTTCGGGATTCAAATTATAGGCGCCACCGCCCCGCAGGTCCCTGGGATCGGACGTCGGCATCAGCACCTTAGGCGTCCGCTTTGGACTTAGTTCGCGGAAGACCGTGTTGCGCATTCCGCCCGAGGGGAGGAACACGGGATCGACCAAGAAGTCGGTGTGCGGTCCAAGCGCTGAGATCATGCGAAAGTCCTGCAGGACCGCGTCCTTGCCGCCGGCAATCTTCTTGGCGAGCGCGATGGTTTTCAAGGTGGCGCCCACGCGAGTGTTGTCCAGGTACTCCGGCTCTTCATCTAGGACACCGCGGGTGATATTACCTGGCAGCCCCTTGCGTAGTTCTTCCACGATGCGAATCTTTTCCGATTCCGGATGCTTCATCGTGGCGAGCTTGCGCCGTAACCGGGAAATTTCGTTCGATAGCTCTCGCAGCGCGGTCGCTTCACGCTCTTCCATAAATTGCAGTGTGAACTGCAACTGGCGGTGAAGGTGCGTGAGATCGTCGACCGTGTCGTTTATCGGTCGTTTTTCTACCCCTTCTAAGATCTGTTTCAGCCACACATCCGTGGGCGGGTAGTCCCCGGCAAAAAGTTCCGCGGCCGCAATTAGTTGTTTCTTAGCATCGACCAGCGCCTGTGGAGGGTGCTGGCCTCCCATTGAAGCATAAAGTCGGTTCAGGCGTTCCATCTTGCTGCGGCCATCCAAACGCTCGTCGAGCGCCCAGGCCACCATCCGTTTCACCAGGCGATGGACGAACGGATTATCCACTTGTAACTTCTTCATGAAGTCGTCGGAAATGTCGCGATCAATTTTTTCAAATTCCTTAGGCTTACCGGCA
>JAYUBV010000684.1:0-3016 GCA_043740655.1 Pseudomonadota bacterium
TATTTTTCCGGTCTTTCTACACGGTTATGCACGGCCAGTTCTTCTACAATATCGGCGGAACCAACGGCAGCAAGTTCTTCGGTGGCCGCATTGGAATTGCGTTCATGGCGGGATTATTGTAACGCCATGTCATGAACGAATTTGATTTCGGCACTACCCCGTTTGAAGGCCTGGAAGCGTTCTCCAATCCCGATACCTCCCGCCGCTACTCGATTGAGTTTACGTGCCCCGAGTGGACCGCGGTTTGCCCGCGCAGTGGGTTCCCGGATTTTGGCACCATCCACATTAACTACGAGCCGCGCTCCGCCTGCGTAGAGCTTAAGTCTTTGAAGCTTTACCTCAACAGCTTCCGCAACGTCGGCATCTTCCACGAAGGGGCCGTGAACAAGATCCTGACCGATCTCGTCAAGGCTACCGCCCCCTGGAAAATGGAAGTGTGGGGCGACTTCAACGTGCGCGGTAACATTAAGACGATCATCCGTGCTAACTTCGTTGCTCCCGACTACAATCAATTTCCAGGCGGTTCTATCTCGGCTGAACGATGAAGGACATTTTCACAGGCTATAAGTCCCCCTCGAATCTCTTAAATCTGCCGAACTTATTGACGCTGACGCGTTTGCTGCTCGTGCCCGTGATAGGCACGCTGCTAGCGCTGGACTCCGATCAGCCGTCATTTGAGCAGGACTGGATGTTCCGTTATTCGGCGGGCCGCGTGGCGGGGCTAGTGCTCGCCTTTGCGGGGCTGACCGACCTATTGGACGGGTACTACGCCCGCAAGTGGGGCATCGAGAGTTTGCTGGGTAAGTTTTTAGATCCTTTGGTCGATAAGCTGCTCTTGCTGGTTTCACTCGTCATGCTCATGCGTTTGGAACGGGTGGAGGCGTGGTTAGTGATCTTATTGCTGTCTAGAGAGTTCATGATTACTGGTTTGCGCGGAGTCGCGGTAGGGGAGGGCATCGTCATCGCCGCCGGCACCTCGGGCAAGTATAAGCTGACGTTCCAGCTCATCGGCCTGGGCCTACTGATGTGGTACGGCAGCCTGCTCGGCGTCCCCGCCCACCGGGTTGGAATCTGGATCCTCTACCTAGCGATGGTGATCTCGCTAGTCAGCGGCTACCTCTATCTCTCCGACTTCCTCATCGCGCTCGAAAAGAAGCGCAAAG
Organism: Pseudomonadota bacterium; assembly: GCA_043740655.1. Taxonomy (GTDB): domain Bacteria; phylum Bdellovibrionota; class FAC87; order UBA2466; family UBA2466; genus JBGSST01. Next base: position 1,164 of record JAYUBV010000684.1, read on the forward strand.
CGGAGATGGTTTAGCCGTCACTCAATCGTCGGTAGGCCATCCCCACTGGCCGGGGCTCGTTGGGAACGGACTCCGCCGCCGTCTTCGACCGACGTGCGTTTCGTTTCCTGGAGCGCTTTGCGGAACATAAGGTCCTGATCCGCATTGTTTTCCATGTATTCGGAAATCAGCGCGCGGGCGGCCTCGTTTTCTTTCTCCACGTCCATTAGGAAGTAGCCCAAAGAAATCTTCGCCAGGGGATCTTGTTTGAATTTCTTGTTGAGATCAATGAGTTCTTCTTTTGCATGATCCAGCTCTCGATTCTGCAGCTGCGCGATGGCAAAACCCACCTGGGCGGTGGCGTCTTCCTTCTGAATCTGCAGGGCCTTTTCGAAGTGCTTCTTCGCCTCGAAGCCGTTGCGGTACTTCAGCGCGATGAAGCCTAGGTTGATCAGTGCTTCGCGCGGAGCTTCCATAAGCGTAGCCTCGTGGAAGAAATCGATGGCCGTGCTCTCGTGGCCTTCCATATAAGCGACCATGCCTAAGTTATTCCAGAGCGCGGCCGATTTCACTCCGCGCGCCATCATCGCCAGCCAGGTCACCTTGGCGGCCGGCCAGTTATTCAGATCTAGCTGCGTCAGCGCTAGGAGGTTATGGAGCGCCTGATTCGTAGGATCGTGCAGAATCGACGACTGGAGCAAAGTCAGCGCCTTTGCCGGTGAAACCACCCGAGTCAGATTCAGGAACGCGAACGACATGCCTTTACGAATGTCTTCCGGCTTCTCGGAATCGAAAGCGGCCTTTAGCCGCTGGTTCCGATCTTCGGTCAAAGCTTTGTAGAACAGCGGCGAAGGCGAAAGCCCTGCGTTCGAATGCGCCATGTTCGTTTCGTAAAGCGAAGTGCGTTCTCCGGGCACTCCTCGTTCTGGCGCCGCTTTGAACATCCACGAAGAAAAGAGCGGGTAGGCGTTTTGAGACACCTTACCGATCTGCATTTTGCTGTCGGCTTTCGTTGGCATCAAAATCGCCGTCTGCAAGGGCGGCAGGTAGAAGGTGCGGGCGGCCGGATAACGGTCCGGCTGCAGTCCCGACGCCAGGCTATAGCAACGGGGCGTCCACGAGGATAGCACGTTGAACTCTTGAGCCTTATCCAGGCATTGGGTCGCGAGTCCGAGCGCTTTCTCGTTGAACGGATCTATCATCGATTTTTTAAGCTCGGTCCGGTATAGCTCCATCTGCTCGGCGTTCAACTCGTTGGGAACCGGCGCTTCGAGGATGGATTCGGCCAGGTCGCGGTAGAGCGCGGCCGATTTGTAGATCGACGCCAAGCCCCACTCGGGCGTGCCCAGCTTCAGGATGTGCTGGTACTCGTTCTCGAGCTGTTTCAAAAGCTCGAGTTTCTTCTTCAAGTTGGCTTCGAGGCGCGCCTGCGGCAGGATCAGTTTCAGTGAGTAGAAGTAATCTTCCTTCTGCTTGGCAATCCAGAAGTGAAGCTTCGACAGGGCCTCGGCCCCTTCGGGCGTCGCGGCTAGCTGACCTTGTGCGCGCGAGGCGACCTTTACCGCCTCTTCCAAAGTTTGGTAGCGAGCCCGCGATCCGTGCTCCGCCAAGATTTCCGCGATACGTACACTGTAGATCACGTACTGCGTGAGCGGCAGCCCCTTGCGGCCACGTAACTCGAGCAGGAACTTGATCGTCTTCTCGGGATTGCCACTCGACTGGTAGACACTGAGCAGATCGCCTTCGAGCTGCTTACTCAGGTCCGGATAAGATCGGAACGCGTGGCGCATGACCAGCTCCGCTTTGTTGCTTTGACCGGCGCCCCAATAGTACAGGCCAGCGAGCCGCATGGCGTTTTTGGCCTGGGCGTTCGA
>JAYUBV010000685.1:0-2999 GCA_043740655.1 Pseudomonadota bacterium
GCGCCTACGTAGCCCAACACCCGATTGGGAAATCCCTTCGGTAGCTCGGGCCGATGCCCCGCTACGTCTTTCGGAATCTCCACGGGCGGCAGCAGCCGCCGCGTCTTTTCGCGCGCGCGCGTTGCGAACAGATTCTCCGCGAACTCATTCTGACAGACGATCGTATTGGCTTGGCGGCACAGCCCCCCATCGGGAAGATTAGCGTAGGGATTGTCGAACACGGAGTAGATGTCGACGGGCGGTAACTTCGCCGCCAGCTCCTCCTCCATGCCGCCCCACACCCAAAAAAAGGGATGGGAACCGAGGGCGAGAAAGGCCTTCACGCTTTGCGCCTCCACGTGACGGCTTAGTCGGTTCATCGCGTCAAGCCGGCGCAGCGGCAGCTTCAGCGCCTTTACCACCCGTAGCGACGCCGGTCTGTCCGGCACGTGTGGCTCGTAAGGGCGCCAGCCCGCTCCATCGATCCAGATGACCTCGATGCCCTCGCTAGCCAGGGCGTAGGCTAGGCTGCGCTGAACAAAACCGTGCGGTTCCCAAAACCGCTCGTTGCTGAAAAAGACGACGGGCGATCGCTTGCGAAAGAACGCTTTGGCGTGCGCCCACGCGGTGTCGAGTCTCGACGACCAATCGGGCGGTGGCGTTCGTAATTTCATTACGCGGAGGTTTCCGTTTCTGGGTGGGGCTCTTCTTCCGGCTCTTCCGTCGGCAGCGTAAGCAAGCTAAGTTTAGCGTTGTAGGACAAAATTTCCGCATAACGGCCAAACGCCACCAACGTATCGAAAAGCCTTTCGAGCTTTTCGTTGGGGAAATAGTTTTGCAGCTTCTGCAGGACGACGTCGCGCTCGATCTCTTTGGTCTCGCTCTCGGAGAGCCACGCGAGTAGCGTTTGGAAGATACGCAGCGATCGCACCTGATTGGAGAACAGTTCCTTGCGTTCCAAGGTGTCGGACCGCACGAACCGTTTGCCCAGCTCCGTAAACTCCACGGTCTGCTTGGGCGTGTCCACGAAATCCAAAATCTCCGCGGTCTTCGTCACCGCGAGCGTATGGCCGAACTCGCTCTCGGTTTCGTTTGAAAGCGCGAAGATGTCCATCTTACCGCCGTGATCGTCCAACACTTCCAAAAGACCGATGATCTCCGACGGACCGACGGGCGGCAAACTTTCTAAGCCCTGGTACCAGGCCGGCTGCGACAGCGTGGGCGGCTTCTCCACCGTTTCGGGAATTAGCGCTTCGGTGATGACCGAGTGAATGACATCAATAAGGTCGCGTAGCTTCTTGTCCTTGGGGTCGCGCGGGTACGGCAGGCTGTTGGTCAGCACGGTTCGAATGTGGCCGGGATCGGTGCCGAAGACGAATACCCGCTGCGCCATCATCGCGGCTTCCGTAATGTCGTGGGTGACCATCACGACGCTTTTCACCGCCTTGGACTTCTCTTTCCAGATATTAATGACTTCGGCGCGCATGTTCTCGGCAGTCAGAACGTCGACCGCGGAGAAGGGTTCGTCGAGGCAAAGAATCTCGGGACGCACGGCCAAAGCGCGGGCGATGCCGACCCGCTGGCGCATCCCGCCCGAAAGCTCGCGCGGATATGCCTCTTCGAAACCGCCTAAGCCCACCATGTCGATCGCTTCGTTCACGCGCAACTTTACCTGGCGCGACGTCATGGGAAATTGATTTAAGCCCAGCGCGATATTTTGCTCGACGGTAAACCAGGGCAAAAGGGCAAAGTTTTGAAACACGAGCGAGATCTGGTGATTGATGCCCGAAAGCGATTTGCCGTGCACCAATACGCGGCCTTCCGTCGGAGCCAATAGCCCCGACATAATCTTAAGCGTAGTCGTCTTACCGCAGCCGGAGGGGCCCAAGAACGCCACGATTTCGCCTTCCTGAATGGAGACATTCACGTTCTTCAGCACCTGAAGCTCGCGTCCCTTCTCCAGTCGGAAACGCTGAGAGATCCGTTCCAGCGATAGCAATGGCTCTTTGTAAGTAGTTCCCGGCAAATTTACTCCAACCGGAATCGCGTTTCCGCGAGCCGGTATAGTCGGTTCCAAAACAATCGATTCAAAATTACCACGGTGGAGACCATGACGAGGATGGCGCCGCCCAGCCGGGCGAAATCACCTGCTTGAGCTGCCTGCGTGATCGTCGCGCCAATTCCCTTCGCCACCAGTTCCGAATCGTGAACCCGCACCACCTCGGCCACAATGCAGGCATTCCACGATCCTCCCGCCGAAGTAATGAGGCCATTGACCAGGGACGGAAAAATCGCCGGGAGGATGATGCTTTTCCAGTAGTGCCAGCCCCGTACTCGGAAGATTGCCGCCAGATCCAACATTTGGTGAGGAATGAGGGTCGCGCCGCTGATGACGTTGAATAGAATATACCACTGGCTCGCAAACAGCATAAGCAGAACCGAGCCGAAATCGATACGCACACCCAGTTTTATAAGAATCATCGCCAAAATGGGAAACAGCATTGGCGCCGGGAACGACGCGACCACCTGCACCACCGGCTGCAGTCGGCGGGTCCATACCGGGTGGGTTCCGATCCACACGCCGACCGGCACGGTCCACAACGCCCCAAGCAGCGTCGACACCGCCACCCGCAGCAGTGTGTAAAAGGTGTCACGCAGGTGAAAGAACCAGGTCTGCCACGTAGTGGCGGCCACTAACCGGTACATGTTCATTAAGCCATAGATCGTCGCCACCGCCCCCAACACGATGAACGCCCACCGGCCCGCCAACATGAGGTAGTGAGCCGTCTCCGGCGGTAACGAGCGCCGCCCCTTGGTCTGGCGGATCTGTTCGTCGCGCTGCTTGCGGACGAACCGTGCCAACACTTCGGTCAACCGTTGCCAGTAGTAAGGAAAATGGCTGCGCATGATCCAGTCGAGCACCACGCTACGGGCCGCGGCGGTCTTGCCGTCGCGATCGTACTTAAAACGTTCCGACCACACGACTAGCGGCGCCCACACGCAGCGATCGACGATCAGAA
>JAYUBV010000686.1:0-2999 GCA_043740655.1 Pseudomonadota bacterium
GACGTGCCGGCCGCCCGCAGCGGGAGCCGCTGCCAGATCTCTTCGGTGACGAACGGCATGAAAGGATGCAACAATCGCAGCGCCTCTTCCAGCACCTCCAAAGCGGTGGAGTCCTTGGCGGCTTTGCGGCTAGCCAACTCCTTCTCCGATTTGATTAGCTCGATGAACCAGTCGCAGTACTCGTTCCACACGAAGGAGTAGATGCGGTTGGCGGCGTCGAAGAAACGGTACTGGTCCAACGCCGCGTTGACGTCCTGCTTGCATTTATCGAGCGCGGTCCATATCCACTGGTTGATGTCGTTGGACAGGTCCGATTTTGGCGTTTGGACGTCCCCAAAGTGCATCAGCATGAAACGCGAGGCGTTCCAAATCTTATTCACGAAGTTGCGGTAGCCCTCGATGCGGCTGTCGCTTAGCGCCACGTCGCGACCGTGCACCGCCATTGCGGCCAGGGTAAAACGCAGCGGATCCGCGCCGACCTTGCTCACGATCTCCAGCGGGTCCTTCACGTTGCCCTTGGTCTTACTCATCTTCTGCCCGTGCTCGTCGCGCACCATGGGGTGCAGATAGACGGTGTGGAACGGCGCACGGCCTACCATCTTAATCCCTAACATGATCATGCGGGCCACCCAGAAGAACAAAATGTCGAAGCCCGTTTCCATCACCTGGTTGGGATAAAACGCCTTCATGTCGGCGGTCTCTTTGGGCCAGCCCAACGTCGAAAACGGCCATAGCCCCGAGCTAAACCATGTGTCGAGCACGTCCTCGTCCTGCTTGATGCCGGTATTACCGCACTTGCCGCACGCCTTAGGCGTTTCAACCTCAACCGTGATGTGCGGGCATTTGTCGCAGTACCAGGCGGGAATCCGGTGGCCCCACCACAGCTGGCGGCTCACGCACCACGGACGGATATTTTCCATCCACTGGAAGTAGGTCTTCTCCCACTCCTTAGGCAAAATCTTGATCTCGCCGTTACGCACGGCCTCGATGGCGGGCTTCGCTAGCTCCGCCGCATTGACGAACCACTGCTGGCTCAGCCGCGGTTCCAACACCGTGTCGCAACGATCGCAGTGGCCGACATTATTCAGGTGATCCTTCACGTCGCCGAGCAAACCCTTTTCGGTGAGATCGACAAGAATCTGCTCGCGCGCTTTTTCGCGGGTGAGCCCCTGGTACGTCCCCCCTTCTTTATTCAGCTTCGCGCTTTCGTCGAAGATGGAGAGGATGGGCAAGCTGTGGCGCTTGGCAACTTGGTAGTCGTTCATGTCGTGGCCAGGGGTGATCTTCAAGGCACCCGTGCCGAATGCCATGTCGACGTAGCTGTCGGAAATCACCGGCACCGCGCGGTTCACGAGCGGTACGATCACTTCCTTCCCCACGAAGTCTTTAAAGCGATGGTCCGCCGGATTTACCGCCACCGCGGTGTCGCCGACGAGCGTTTCCGGACGGGTCGTCGCTACGGTGAGGCGCTTCGACGGATCGCATTTTAACACGTAGTGGATCTGCCAGATCTTCCCCTTACTCTCCTTGGTCTTCACTTCCAGATCGGAAAGCGCGGTATGGCAGCGCGGGCACCATTGCGTCAGCGACGTGTCTTTGTAGAGCAGCTTCTCATGGTAGAGTCGCGTGAAGGTCTCGCGCACCGCGAGCGATACGCTCTCGTCCAACGTAAACGTAAGGCGCGTCCAGTCGAGGCTGCAGCCCATTAGGCGTAGCTGTCCTAGAATGGTGGTCTGCGACTGCTCTTTCCACTCCCAGACTTTTTCTACGAACTTCGCGCGCCCTAAATCGTGGCGCGATTTCTTCTGGGTTTTCTGTAAATGGCGTTCCACCACCATTTGGGTGGCGATGCCGGCGTGATCGGTACCGGGCAGCCAGAGGGTGTTGTAACCCTGCATGCGCTTACGGCGCACCAGAATGTCTTCCAGCGTACAGGTCAGCGCGTGGCCCATATGCAGCACGCCGGTGACGTTCGGAGGAGGCAGCACGATGACGTACGGCTCTTTCTTCGAAGTAGGGTCCGCGACGAATACTTTTTCTTTTTCCCAAAACGCGTAAAGCCGTGGCTCGACTTCGGTGGGCTCAAACTGATTTGGAAATTCTGTAGTACTCAAAGTTCGTCCCTCTCCACTCTTAATCGGTATTCCGGTAATTCAAGAACACGATCTGACGTGGTTTCACGTCGACCTTCGGCCAGCGCTTTGCCCCCGTTACTACGCCGCCCGAATTCATTACCATGTCCAAGGTCAGCGCGTATTGCCCCGCCGGAACTTTGAAACGTGCAATCTGTAACGTCGCCGGCAACGTAGTCCAGCTGCGCAGGTCGGCCGTGTCGCTGGCGTGCAAGAACACACTCGTGAAAAAGCCGACCGCCTTGCTGTCACTGGCCTTCTCGGCGGCATAGGCGGCGGCCTCTTTGGCCGCGATGCCAGCCAGCTTCTTAGCGATGATCCCCGCGAGTTTGCCGTCCAGCTCCTTGATCGCGGTAGCCTCGACATCGTAGAGCGCACTCGTCGCCGCCTTTATCCCCGAACCCTCGACCCCGATCCGCCCCGCACGTGTCGCATAGTTATTCTTATGAAAAACCGGCGCTAGCCGAAACTGCGGCGACGGAACTTTGTACGGCGCCTTCCCCTGCTCAAGGAGCAACACGATTTCCCCTTCCTTGGCGCCAAGCTGGTAGTCCTTTACGTCGGGAAACCGTTTGCGGAAGCTCTCGAACTCCTGGCTTGCCCCCATTTTTTCCGACAGGCGGAGCAGCGGCACCCCTAAGTAAGGTAACGCCCCCGGCACGTCCCATTTGAGAAGCTGGCGGTAATCGACGAACGCGTCGTTCTGATCTTGGCGCGCCTCGAACAGCGCCGCCGCGAGGTACTTGGCGAAACCGTTGTTCTGGTACGGCATCTTCCCTTCGGTGATCATCCGATCGAGCTTGCGGTTCACGCGGCGAGCCTCCACCAGCGCGTTCTCGTAATCCCCCAGCATCGTGTAGTCGATGG
>JAYUBV010000687.1:0-9743 GCA_043740655.1 Pseudomonadota bacterium
GACTCCGTAGGCGAGGAGGCCAAGCTCAGCCGCATTTCCAAAGCTACGCCCACCGACGCCACCCCCCTCGCGGATCCCGAAGAGGAGATCGACGCCGACCGGTTCCGCATCATCTCGGATTGGTACCACTACGCGATCCTAGAGTTGATTTACGTGCCCGACTTCAAAAACGACCCGCGGTGGATCGCGTCGCGGCTAGGCATCTCGGTAATCCAAGCCCGCCTGGCGGTCGAACGGTTGTGCCGCCTTCGCTTTCTCACGGAAGAAAGCGGCAAGCTCACGCGCGCCAACGCTACCGTCACCACGAAGAATAAGTCGGTCACTACGCCGGCGTTTCGGCGACTACAAAAACAAGTTTTAGAAATGGCCCTGGAGTCTCTGGAAAACGATCCTATTGATATACGCAGCCACACGTCGATGACGATGGCGATCAATCCCGAGCGCATCGAGCTCGCGCGCAAACTGATTTCGGAGTTCAACCGTTATCTCAATAAGGCGCTGGGCTCCGGACGTAAGAAACAGGTTTATCACTTGGGCATCAGTCTCTACCCCGTAGAAGGAAGAAAATCGTCATGAATATCTTTATCGTCTCGCTCCTGCTAGCCCTGTTTTCGATCCCGCTATTCGGCGTTAGCGGCGCCGAAGGGCACGGTACGGAAACGATCCGTACGGTCGCATGGTTCGTGCGCGGCACGGAACCCGTGCGCTACTGCATCACGGCGACGCCTGCATTCCTTAAGCTGCACAAGCCCGAGAAGCTGCGCGAGCTGTTCGAGGCGTCGTGGAAAACGTGGAGCGACTACGTGGTAAAAAAGGGCGCTAACTGGACTCCGCCGTTCCCGCGTTATCCGGCCTTCCGTAACGTACTGGATTACCAAACCGAGTGCGACGCCAAGACCGAGCTGCGCATTCAATTCGGCGGAGAGCTGGCGATTCAGGAGCCCGCCACGTGCCGCAACTTCGCGGCCCGCGCCATCCCGCCCCAGAAAGATCAACCGGGCATCCTATGGCTCGCCGAACCGGGAACCCGCCAGCTGCAGTTGGGCTCCCGCATCACCTTCATTGACTGGGCCACGCCGAACTACCTCGAATCGGTGCTGCTCCACGAGGTGGGACATCTCTTCGGTAACGCCCACGTAAAGGGGACCATCCTTGCGGGCGACCTGATTCCCAACCTCGACCTCACGGTTCGCGGCAGTAAGCCAATCGCCCCGCCGCAAATCGACGGCACGCGCGAGCTTATTTTCTGCCGGCAATGCTCGGTGGAAACCTACGAAGGCCACCTCGGCTGGCAGGACGACGCGGACGCTCCGGGAATTTTCAAGGAGCTCGGTGGTCGTCCGGTGCATGGCATTCCTACCGCGCGGGTAGAGCTGCGCTCCAACGACCCATCCCTGTTTATCCTGAAGGATAACGACGGTGCAGTGCCGCTGAAACTTTCGATCCACCGCGACCAGCCTTCCGAGTTCCAGGGGGACGAAGTGTTCCGCCGCCGCTGGCTGCTTGGTTTCGATGTACAGTCGATTCACCTGGGTACGGTCATCTCCGCCGCGCTTCGCTTCGGCACCGAGGGCAAGGAAGTGAAGCGGGTGCAGGTGGAACGCAATATGGCCCCCGAGGCGGGACGTCCCGGCCTTCCGTTCCTTCTTTACGAAATCCCGGCGGACCCTTGGGCGCGCAAGAAACTGCTGTTCCGCGGACGGCTCAACTAATGTTACGCGCGTTACTCTTCGTTCGGGCCATTGGGATCTTTGGGGCGCTCTTGGGTAACGGAGATGTGGAAAAAGGCTGGAAAAACTACATGTCCCATTTTGCGTTCGACTAAGCCACAATAACCGCATGAAAAAGAAGCTTTTGATTACTGGGATCGTCGCGCTGTTTCTATTCGTCGCGGTGATTATCGGCGTGGGCATGAACGCCGGCAGAATCGCCAAGGTGGCCATCGAAAAATTCGGTCCCCAAATTTTGGGCGTGCCGGTGACCGTCACCACGGTGACGCTGTTTCCCTGGAGCGGCAAGGGGGCCATATACGGATTAAAGGTCGGTAACCCGCCCGGTTTCTCTACAGATCCACTGATGGAGGTCGGAAAGATCGCCGTAGCGCTCGAAGTAGGTTCCCTCACCTCAAATCCCATCCGCATTCACACCGTAGAAATCGAATCGCCCATCATTCGCTGGGAAGGCACCTTCTCAAGCTCCAACCTCGGCGTCCTCCAAAACAACGCCCAAAATTTTTCGCCGGCCAAAGCGGGTAGCAAAAAATCCGAGCGCCGGGTGAGCATCGGGAAATTAACGGTTACCGGCGGCGAGCTGGGGGCAAACTTTCAGGGGCTGACCGCCGTCAAATTGCCACTACCTAGCATCACCATGAATGATGTGGGCGGCTCAAACGGCGCCACCTTCTCGCAGGTCACGGCCCTACTCATTTCACGTATCGGCGCGGCGATCGGCGAGGCCCTTCAGCAATCGCGCCGTCCCATCGGCGACGCCGCCCAACGGGTCGGCGAGGGCGGCAAAGCCGTACTGGGAACCGTCAAAAATCTCTTCGGGAAGTGAGCAAGCCTGCCCCTTCGACCGTGCTACAATTTCCGGCGTGAGATCCGTAAATCGCATCTGCGCGACCCTAGCGTTCCTACTCGTGCTCATCAATGGAAACGGCTGCACGAGTACTCCGCTCGGAGCGACTCCTTCGCCGTGGGAAATGGTTCAGGGGGTACTATCCGAGGAAGGCGTGCAGGCGCTGGCCAGCTTGAAGGACCAGACCCAAGCTACGCGGTCGATCAACGAGGTGGTCGATAAGTTTGCCGACAATAAACTTTCTTGGGTAAAGGCGGAGCTCATCGCGGTTGCCCGCATCGCCAAACGGCTCAATATTCCGATCGAGGCCCCGATCACGCTCACCGCGGATCAACTCGCCTTTGCGCAGACTCAGATTAAAAGGGCCGAAGACCTCTACCTCAATAAGTTTGGTTGGATGAGCCTCGATCCCTTGGGGCCTACGTCAGGTTACACGAATGAGAACCCGACATTCTTCATGGCCCAGTATTTTTGGATTTTGAAACGGCTAGGCCTCTTTACTTCGGAAATGAGGGCCAAGTACCTGCCGCTTATGATCTCCCAAATTAAAGAGATGGAGCTACAGCCCGGCCTTTACGATCGCTTCGCCAAGCCACGTGCGGCGGAGATCAATCCATTTAGCCACGACGAAAGTCAGGGGCTGGCGCATCTGGATTCGCTCTTCGATTTTCAAATCGGCGTCGCCAAGCTTCATTACGACTACGGCAAAAAGTACGATTACGTTTACAACAACCTGGGCTGGAGCGCCCCCGATACGTTCAATCGCCCCCTCATTCGCCACGGTCAGCCTATCTCGAACGCTCAGGCGTTGGTTCTCTCACAACGTTACGGCGGGCAGACCGAAGTGATCTGCCGGACCGGGGGGGCGCCGCCGACGACGGGCAGTGACTTATTGCTTTGCGCGGACATGCTCTCGTCGCTCCGCGAGGACTGCTTTCAGACCTCCACGCCCATTCTCAACCTGATGCGCGCTAAATTTTTGATGGGCCAGAGTGAAATCTTAGACGGCTGCATTTTGCAGTTCGAAGCGCTGACGATCAACCACTGGAAGAAGGGAAAGCGATGCGGAGCCAACCCAGTGGAGTCGGATAATGCCTTCGCCGCGATGGCGAAGATTTACTACAACCTTCCCGTGCCGCATCCGATCCAACAGCTGTCGACGCTGCTGCCTCCGGGAGCGGGCTGAATTAGCGCAGGCCGATGAGGTTAATGCTGCAGCTTCCATCGTCCGGAGCGACGAGCGGTCCGGTCTGCTGGCTATCGACGCCGAGCCGTATCCCGTAGCAAAGCTCTTCCCCGAAGAGAAACGGGCAAACGTGGTAACCGCCGGTGAATTCCCGCGCGGCCTTCTCCGCGCCCGACCAGTAGTAGTTGCGCGCTAACGGATGCGGCGCAAACTCCTGCACCACCCACCGCTCGTGTTTGGCCGCCAGGGCGGTATCCAGGCGACTTCTCCAATCGGCGGCGGCAAGATCACGTCCCAGCGCAATGCCGCCCGCCTGTGCACCGACCGCAAGCTTCAGCACCAGCGAGTCCTTTTCTTTTTGGCAGAAGGTCACCGCGTCCACTTCGGTTCCACGCCACCGCACTTTACCCGCCTTCAACACGAACGACGGCGGCAAGAAACGCTCGGTCAGGTCTCGGTCGGCAGGATCAAGTTCGCCCCGCTGGGCACGTTGGTAGAGAAAGGCCAGCGAACTCTTGGCGCCAAATAAAACGTCGAGGTGTTGCCCGAGCACCGCCAGATGGCCGGCCTCTTCCGCTTTCCACACCGGCGCCAAAAAATCCTCGGCGAAGGAATTTGGCAGCACGTTCGGATAGACCACATCGAGCCGACAGGTATCCACCTCCATCGCTTTAGCCTGCGGCTCCAGCTCGTAGGTGCCGACGGAAAGCGTTCGGCCGTCGGTGCGGTAACGGTTCAGGTATTCGGCGGTGGCCTGACTGAACATGTACGGCAGCTCCGTCTCGAGTATGGCGACCGTTTTACCCGGCCACGTTTTGGCGAGCAGCTTTGCAAAGAGCTGGTAGGGCGAAGTGAACTCCACCTTGGCCGCTTTAAAAATTTCCGCAAGCAGAGGTTCGCTCCGGTATAACCCCGCGAGCTGCTCGCACCAGAGCATGCCGGCAAAACCGGGCCCCAGATTTAGCTCCAGCACGCGGGCCCGCGGTTTTTCGACGGCGGCTTCCGGCGGGATCACGACGTCCGCGCGGCAGATAGCCGGCCCAAGTGGACGATCCAGCTCCCACTTGAGCCGCGTCGCGTTTACCGGGTGGCCGCCGGCGAGTTCCGACAGGGTGGCATCAAAATCCGATTTCAACGCGGTGACCACGGTTTGCCGAAGTAGGCCGACCAGACGGCAAAAATCTTTACCCCACGCGTCAGTAAAGCGGCGATCCCCCACGAGCGGAAAAAGGGAGTACGCCTTCTCGGCGGGCAGCTCGGAACTCCACCGTTTTTTCAGAAAGTTCCCGAAATTCGTGACGACCCGCTCCACGCGTTCGGGATCGCCTAGAAAACGAGAAACGCCGGGCTCAATCTGGAACGGGGAATTATGCATATTTCATCACTATTTTTTTCTTTTTTACCGATGAATGAAAGAGAAAACCGTGAAAAGACAGACGAAAAAGAGAATCTCCCCGAAAAGGAAAACGCGCCAGAAAATTCGTTTCGCTACCTCCATCGCAATCGGATTGACGGCGATCGCCTGGGGTTGGAACTCCCACTTCGAACGCGGCATTTTAAAGCACGTACCGCCGTTTAAAATGCAAACATTGGACGGCGCCCACCTCAGCCTTTCCGATTTTAATCAACGCCGCGCGATCGTTTTCATTTTCCTTGGTGTGCACTGCCCAATCAGCAACGCTTACCTTCCCGAGCTGAATTCCCTCGCGCACGATCTATCGAATCAGGGGATGGAGCTCATCGGTATCAATGCTTCCAATCACGAATCTATCGGCCAAATGGCCGATCACGCCGAGGCGTACGGAATCCATTTTCGTCTGGTAAAAGACTGGGACGCACGCATCGCCAAAACCTTGGGAGCCACGCGCACCGCCGAAGCGTTCGTGGTGGATTCCCAAGGCAACGTTTTCTACCAGGGCCGTATTGACGACCGAATTGAGTTCGAGGCCAAACGGGCCGCTGCCACCCGAACGTACCTTAAGGATGCCCTTGCGCGCCTAACCTACCGGCTACCCGCTAGCCCTGCCCGCACTGATGCCCAAGGCTGCCTGATCGATTTGCAGGCCGAGCGTATCGAACCGCGTTCGCTGACTTATTCCAAAGACATTAGGCCCATCGTGGAACAAAAATGCGTCGGGTGTCACAACCCGAAGGGGATGGCGCCGTTTTCGCTGACGACCTACGACAGCGTAAAGGAATGGGCGCCGATGATCGAGTCGGTGCTGGAAGATCGCCGAATGCCCCCATGGCATGCCGATCCTCGCTACGGAACGTGGGCCGACAATCGGGGCCTATCGGAGGCGGACCTGAAGAAGTTCCTGAGCTGGCTCGGTGCGGGGCTCGTGCCCGGTGATCCGAATCAACTAGTCAGCCGTACGCCCACCGCCCTGAACGGTTGGTTGCTCGGCAAACCGGATTTTATCGTCGAGACTCCTAAATACGAAATTCGGGCCACGGGGCTTTCCTACTTTGAAAATGACTTTCACAAGCTCGCGGTCAGTGAAGATACCTGGATCCGCGCGGTAGAAATTCTACCGGGCAACGCGAAGGTAGTGCACCACGTGACGGTCTACGTCATCCCCAAGGGCACCGACGAGCCGCAGGACTGGGATGACTGGGGATTTTTCGCCGCGCAGGCGCCGGGTTATTCCACCACGTTGTTTCCGCGAGGCTACGCGAAAAAGATTCCAGCCGGTGCCACGGTTTATATTGAGATTCACTATTCCCCTAGCGGTAAGCCCGAAACGGATCAGACCAAAGTTGGCTTTCACCGCGCTAAGGGCTCCGCGTTCAAGGAAGCCCATACTTTGGGACTGGGTAGCCGCGAGTTCACAATTCCGGCAGGCGAGCCCGACTTCCGCATTCGGAAACAACACCGCTTCGGCTCCTCGCTCACGCTATTCGGGATCTATCCCCACGGGCACTATCGTGCAAAAAATTTTCGTCTGACCGCCGAAACTCCCGACGGCGGAAAAGAAACCTTAATCTGGGTGCCGAACTACGATGTGGCTTGGCAAAATTACTATAAGCTCGCCCAGCCTAAACGGTTTCCCGCCGGGACCGTATTTACGTGCGATGGCACTTACGACAATTCTCATCGCAACCCGCGCAATCCCAATCCCTTAATTGCCGTAAATTGGGGACCGCGCACGGAAGACGAGATGATGTACTGCTTCGTCGATTACGCCAGTGACACCGGACGAGGAGGGCCGCATGAAAAAATTATCGGCACTCGCTAAACCCTTCGAGCTCGACTACCGATCGCTCGCCGCCTTCCGAATCGCCCTGGCCGCGATGCTACTTTTCGATTTGGCAATTCGCTTTGCGGACATCGGTGCTTTCCTCACTGACGGAGGGGTTCTCCCGCGTGAAGCAATGCTGCAGCGGTCGACCGAACAGTTTTCACTCCACCTGATGACGGGTTCGTGGTGGGGCCAAGCGCTGCTCCTCGGCATTCACGCGTGGTTCGCGGCGATGCTGCTGGTGGGGAAGCGCACCCGCCTGGCGGCCGTCGCATGCTGGACTTTGCTCATTTCGCTGCAGGCACGCAACGAACTGATTCTCCACGGGGGCGACCACTACCTGAAGGTTCTATTCCTGTGGGCGATATTCCTTCCGCTGGACGGCGCCTGGTCAATCGACACCCCCCCAAAAAGAAACAAAACCGTTTCGTCCGGCGCCACCTTCTGCCTGCTCGTGCAGATGGGAGTCGTATATTGGTGCGCGGCATCCCTGAAAACTGGCCCCGAATGGCTGAGGGATAACTCCGCGTTGTACTACGCGTTCAGCATCTCCTACTTCAAACTTCCCCTAAGCGAGGTACTGCTGCGATTTCCTACGTTTCTAGAATGGCTAACCCGCGCATCCCTCTGGTGGGAATGGCTTGGACCACTCGGTTTCTTCATGCCGATTCGATTCACCCGTGTGCGGCTTTTTACTTTTGTCGCCTTCTTCGCTTTCCACCTGGGCATTGCTGCCACCCTTTACTTAGGAACCCTTCCCTACGTTTTCATTATTCCGCTGTTCGTATTGATTCCCCCTCCCGCGTGGAAGGTGATCGAACCGATTGGCAAACGGGGGATGAATCGGGTACGCGGTTACTTTGAAATGGCCCGGGCAGCTTGGCTCCCGTGGCAACGTCAGGCCGCCCGCGCGTTGCCGGCACTGCTAATGGTTTTTGTGGGAGGGTTCCAGCTTGTTTCTAATTTCGAGACGCTTAAAAAAAGAGACTTCCTGCCAAACTCGCTTCGCTGGATGGTGGCGACTTTTCGTTTGGACCAAGATTGGGGCATGTTCGCCCCTTACCCGTATAAGTCCCACGGCTGGTACGTGATTGAAGCGTTGGATTTCAACGGACAGAAAGTTTCGGTGATCGATCGCGAACCGGCTGCGGAGGATGACAAAGCACGCCCCTGGGTGACCAATCTCCACCGCAATGGTCACTGGTTAGCGTACTCGATTCTCGTTTCCACCGAACATCTCGACCAGCTCGAACAGTACGCCGCCTACCTGTGCCGCAAAGGGCCTCGAACCGCTGAAGTGAGAATGGCGTTTATGCGGCTCACCACGCCTCCGACCCCGGATATCGTTAAAGCGGCTCGCGTCCCTTTGGTCACCCGCCGCTGCGATAACCGCGCGCCGGCATCGGAGACGCCACATGCTCGTTAAATCTGTGCTGTTCGGCCTCCTACTGGTCACCGCCGCTTTGGCCGACGAACCCGTGGGCCAGCTCATGGATCCTCAGGCGCGAATCCAAATGCTAAAAACTGTTTCCGAAAAAATTCCCTTCGTGCCCTACGAGTCGTCGCAGCGAGCTTTGTTGAAAAACGGCGACGCGCTATCTGATACGGTAACGCCGACCGCCGGAGGAAAACTTGATCTGGACCCGTACGCCGGGGATTGGTTGCCGCTGAAGGGATCGAACTTCAACTACCGTCCGTTTCAATCCCTGAGCGTGCGTCTCACTCGCAGTCCAGGCGCCTTTTCTCGCCGCGAGTTGCTGACACCGTGGCTGCGCGAAATGGGCGAGAATCACCTCGCCGGAAAATGGGGAGAGAGAGACGCGAGCCGGCCGCTTACCGTGATCGCTAAATTGAATCTTTTCGACGAGCGGCTGCGCAGAACTCGCCAGGGGTCTTTCGATTTCAGCGAGGTGCTGGAACCGGGAACCAAGGTACCCTCCGAAGGAAGTTTTCAGAGTCGTTACTTTCAAGCCCGAAGCAGTGCGACCGGACTTCGCTATTTTTTTGAACCGGGCGTCCCCGATTGGTGGGGATTCTGCGATCGCCTTGCGGTGAGCAACCTACAGCGGGGTGCCCAAAAAATTCTGAACGGATTTTCCGGGGTCTTATGCGGAAATATTCCGTTTTCCCGTTCCGACCTCGAAGACTCGCTCTCCTTCTTCCACCGGTTGCCCGATGACTGGAAACGTTACGGGGTAAACCGCGGTAATTTGACGGAACCCGAATCTCTGGCCCCGGAGCTGATGGCTTGGGAGGAGGTAACGGGGACGCGACCGCTAAGCCCCGAAGTGCTTACCCTGCTCCTCACCCAGAACGTTAAGCCAGGCGGTAAGGGGCTCATCATTGACGAAGCCTCCCTACCGGTCGACCCCGATTATTCCTTCGACGCGATCTGGAACCGACCCATTTTTGAATTCTCCTTTTTTACAACGACAAAGCCGATCGGCGCCGGCGAGTTGAGTCCCCTGGTGTTAGCCCGGTACGGCGCCTGGATATCGGAACAGCTAAATTCCCCCCCGCCCGGAGCCCTGATACAGGCTAAAGAGCGGGCCGCCGCCATGGCCATGGAAAGTAATGTTCGTTACAACACGTGGCTAGGATCACTATTCCGCGAGCGGGCGATCACCGCTGGCTACAAAACCGCCGAAGAATTGACCAAGATGCCTCCCTCCCGCACTACGGAAGGCGACTACAAAGAGTCGCTGAATGCTTTCCGTAACGAACTGAAGATTTTTTGG
>JAYUBV010000688.1:0-2988 GCA_043740655.1 Pseudomonadota bacterium
CCCGATATCACCGCGGGAGTCCCGGGTAACGTAATTTACCTTCCGATGGACGTGAGCGGTCCGAACGCCGGCCAGTGGACGCGCACCGATCTGCGCAGCTCACTCGGTAACGGTCAGAATAGTCACGATATCTCGATCGGCCTTTCGCCCTACTTTTACTTCGCCTCACCCGACGCCCTGCAACAAAACCGCTTTTTTGGAAGCTTGCCGCCGGCGCCCCTAACGCCTGCGTTCACACCGGCGACGGGCATCCTTTCGCTCACGGCCACGTCCGATTTCGTCTTTAGTCTAGCCTATACCATCGGGTTTAGGCCGTACGTCCAAGCGGTGAACCCCACTTCCGGAACCTTAGGTTCGCCTAAGCCCCTATTGCCCGGCCCGACCGGGTCTTCCTCGACGAGCCAACCGATTTTCGTCTCCAACCGCAACTGGTTTATTTACAGTGAGGATGCGATCGTTGAGCTTATGTCGTTCAACCCCACCACCGTCACCCTCAACCCGATTTCCTCCCTCTCCCTGGGGGGGGCCAATGCGATTCGACGAATGCGTTACGACGCCGCTACCCGGCGGCTGTTCGTTATGAACAGCTCGGCAGGGGGAGCTTACATCTACCTGATGCCAATCGATGAAATGGGAAATCTGCCAACCACCGCGCCTACCGGAACCCTGGTTGCCGTCGGCGCCAGCACGGACGACTTCGCCCTATCGCCGGACGGCAAATTTATCTACGTGCCCATTCCTCCTGCCCGCTCCATCGCCATCTACCAAACAAACACCGCCGGCATACAATCCATCGGCTCGGTACAGACGGACACGAACTCGGCGAAGGTCGCCATCGTGCCACTTTTCTAATGCGGGGATTGACGCGTTCGCAATTTCTCGTGAATCGTGGACGCCACCATCCGTGCCCCTCTTCGCGAAGCGGCAAACTGCTCGTGGGCGGCCCGATACCGGGAAAGGTTCTCCATCACCCCGCGCAGCGAAGCTAACCAGTTTTCCTCCGTCGCCATCACCCCCAGGCCGTGATCGGCAATATATTTTGCGTTCGTCCACTGCTCGGCATGGCCGGGCAAGGGGATAGTCACGCAGGGCTTCTTGTAGATTACTGCCTCGCTAAGCGAACTAAAGCCCGCATTGACGACAAGAATATCGGCGGCCTTAACCAGCTCGACGCTCCTAGTGAACGGGTGGTAGAAAATATTACCGCGTGACGGCTTAACCCGACCCACTATGTCCACCCTGACCGATTTCCATTTTCCGACCTCTTCGATTTCCGCGAAGTCGGACGCGTAACGAGACCCGCCCGGTACGATCGCAACCCGCAGCTTTTTCGTCTTCGACGAAACTTTTTTTGCAGCGGTTAGCTTCGTTTGGCGAACTATGGGAGGCACCTGCAGCCGATTTCCCGTCCAGCCAGTTCGCGGCACAAATCGCGGGCTCAGCACGTAATCAGAAACGACCACGTGAAACAGATAATCTAGCACCTCAACCGCCGCGTGCAGGTAATGCGTGGCAGGCAGTCTGAGCATTGCAGAGGAAACCAGGGCGTCGGAATTATTGATTCCGAAGACCAATCCGGGATACGACCGCTTGAGTAGAGCGATGGAATAATCAGAGTCCATAACGACCGCGTCATAGGGGCATCGCTTCAGAATTTTTCTCAAAGAAAATACATTTCGGAGGTACGGGACAAGTAACGTCGACGTGTAGTCGATGGGCTCGATCGAATGCAGGCGACGGATTCTTTGATCCCCCGTAAAATACCTCTCCCCGTTGCCGGACGTGAAGAGATCGATCTCGTACCCGAGCCGTTGCAACCCCCCAATCACGGCGTCGCACCGGGTCGAATTTCCCAATCCAAGCCCGCTTAAGGCGAAGAGGATTTGTCCGCGAGCCATGGCTTAAAGCCTTATCAGCTGGATCCCGGAAATGAAAGGCGGGACGGCCCTCACCGCCCCCACATAGTACCCGGCTACAGCGGCCATCTCGGCGATTTCGCTCATTCCGTAGCGACGAATCTTCAGGCCATGGCGACGGTGAAACCAGCAGTACCCCCGGGCCAAAATGGATCGGGAAGGCAGGGTAAACACCAGCGCGCCCCCCTTCGGCTGCATCTTCGCCAATTGTGCGACCACCCGACCGGGGCTTGTCAAAAACTCAAAGACCCCCGCGGAGAAGATGAGGTCAAAGGATCGGGCCCGCAAACCGGCGGGCAATTCCTCAATGTCGGCTAAAACTTTTTCGCAACGGTGGGGATGACGCTCGAGCATTTTCGAAGAAAAATCTACCGCGCACAGGCGCAACCGCGAAATTTCTAGCAGCTGCCCAGAATAGTAGCCGTTACCCGCACCCAGTTCGAGCGCGGCGAGGGCTTTCCCACGGAAAGCCGGAACCAGCTCCATCAAGCGCCGACATTCCCCCTTTTTGACCGCACGCCATAATTTAGAGAGTTCAAGCCCGGAATAGCTTTCCGCCACCGATTCAAAGTAGTGCCAGGCCGCGGATCGAGTTTCCATGTTCACTAGGCGTCCAGATTGTGCGCCAGCACTCCGAATTTCATACGGCGATTTCTAACGAAATGAATGGGGCGAGGAGTCCCCATGCGGAACAGTTCCTGAACAAATTTTTCACCCAAGTAGCGTGGGCGGTACTGCCCCGTTTTGCGGCCGTAACTTAAAAAAACGTAAAGGCGGTGAAGCCACTGTTCAATCGATCCGGCACGTAACTCGGAGAAGCTGTGCAAATGAAGCGGACTTTCCAAACGGGAAAACAGATCCGTTATTTCGTTTGGTTGAAGCCAGTCGAGAAAGCCTAGGGAAACACAAAGATCGGCCTTAGTTTCATCTAAGTAGAGGGCTGAGCCGGTGAACAGTGTAGCCCGCGAGGCAAGGCCAGAGGCGTGCAATCTTTCACGCGCCACGGCGATGGCCCTGGGTGAAAGGTCCCACCCGACGTAGCCACTTGCCCCGGCGGCGAGTAGAGTTTCCG
>JAYUBV010000689.1:0-9674 GCA_043740655.1 Pseudomonadota bacterium
TGCCAAGTGCGAACGACTGGTTGTCGATCACCTTTGGGATCAATCCCGCTTCTTGAATCAACGCCGACATAGACTGGATGTATTCCTTTTTCGCCGCCACCAGCAGCACGTCCATCAGGGCCGCGCCGTCAGGGCCGGTATTCTGGCTATTGCCGATCATCGCAAAATCTAAATTCACTTCGTTAACCGGAAACGGGATGTACTGCTCGGCTTCCCAGTAAAGTTGTTCTCTCAGCTCCGCCTCGCCCATCTTAGGAACACTGATTTTCTTCGTAATAATCGCGTTGCCCGAGGCGCCTACCGCCACGTACTTGGAACTAAAATCCCGGTTACCGAACAATCGCTTAAGCGCACCGACTACGGAGTCTCGTTTTTTGATTTCTCCCTCGGGGGTAATGGCGTCCCACGGCAACGGAATACGGTTGTATGCCGCAAGCCTGGGAGCATCCGCCCGACCGGAAAGCTCCACCGCTTTGATTCCGGAAACGCCAATGTCGAGACCGACGAGACGTTTTTCAAACAGCGATCCGAAGATTCCCAAGGCGGTACCCTTACGAAGTAACCACGGACCAAGCCCATGACGACTTAGGTGGTGCAAGCTGCAATTTGTTTTTGGTTGAGCTCTAAAGCGAATAGGGCGAATGCCCTAGCCTAAGTATAACCTAAATGGACGTTTCGCGGCAGAAGCGTAATGGGCGGATTTAGCTATGGGGCGTCAGGGGAAGATCGACCTGTTCGCTGACGCGGGTATTGCCCAGTACGTCGCCCAGGCGAGCCCCCGAATCGAGCACGATCAGCAAATAGATCTCAAAGCCGACCAGCGGCAGGGCTAGTAACGCCCAGAATCCCCACAGGGAAGAGATGGAACCAAAAACGACCCAAAGCAGGAAAGGAACATTGCGAAAAAACGAGGCGGCAAAGGAGCACGGCAGACCCGTCGCGTCATCTATGACGCGCAATCCAATGATTCTCTTTCCAATACTTTGGCCGGCTCCGATGGAATCCTGCAACGCAGCGTAAGCGGCCGCCATAAAAATCCCGAGAGGCCTTCCCAGTACGGAAAGCAGAAGAAATATCGCGGATATTACCAGCGCATCTATGGCGCGCGCAATAAAGCGACTCATCACGGGGCATTCGGCCTGACCGGTCAATACCGGAGTGCGTCGATTCAACATCTCTTCATCGAGTTTAACCACAGATGCGCTCCTAATTCCGTTGACGAAGGATTGACGAAAATATTGTATCGCCTATTGATTAATTACGTCACGGAGGACTCATTATATGGCGAGTGGTTTGAACAAAGTTTTTTTGTTGGGACGTTTGGGCAATGACCCCGAGGTTCGTTACACGACGAACGGCGGCGCGGTAGCCAATTTTAACGTTGCGACCAATGAAAGCTGGACCGACAAGCAGGGCCAGAAACAGGAACGCACGGAATGGCACAGAGTGGTGGTATGGGGCAAGCTCGGCGAGCTGTGTGGCCAGTACCTGACCAAAGGCCGTCAGGCGTTTTTGGAAGGCAAACTTCAGACGCGTGAGTGGACCGATAAAGAAGGCGCCAAGCGTTACACGACGGAAATCGTCGCGCAGAACGTGCAGTTCATCGGCGCTCCTAACGATCGCGCGAACGCGGGGGCTTCGGATTTCAACCAGGCGAGCAGCGGCGCGGATTTTGGTGACAGTTCTGGCGTCGGCCAGGGCATGAGCGCGGGCGCCGGCGGCGCCCCGAGCTTCCAGAAGGCCGAAAGCCCCATCAGCGACGACGAAGTGCCGTTCTAAGCCTTGCGTCCGATTTTTTTTCCAAGACGCCGGTGGCAAAAGCCTCCGGCGTTTTTTTTGCCGCTTAAAAGGTGGCTGGCAACTTTTAAGCGTTAGTCCAGTAACGCCGGGGTGACGGAGTCGGCGAGCAGGCGGCCGCGGCGGGTGAGGCGTAGCTGATCGGCGTCCCGTTCGAGCAACCCCTCTTTGACGAAGAGCGGAAATTTGCGGGCGCCGGCGATGTCGTAGCCGTAACGGTCGCGGAAGTGGCTTAGGCTGACGCCTTCGTTCTTGCGCAGCTCCAGAAACAGCGACTCGAGGATTGTGGCGCGGAAGTCGGTGGCCTCGAACTCGTTCATCCTTCCCTCCGCATAGACCTTCAGATCCGAAACATTCTTACGGTGGTGAAAGCTACCGTCCTTAAAGAAGCGCGCGGCGGCCGACGGACCGAAGCCCGCGAAGTCTCCGCCCGACCAGTAAAGGCGGTTGTGGCGACTCCCTTTGCCCGGTTTAGCGAAATTCGAAATTTCGTACTGGCGGAACCCGCGCACTTCGAGCGCATCCATCACGAACTCGTAGAGATCGCCGGCGCGTTCTTCGTCCGGCAACTGTTTGAAAAGCTTATGGCCGGGTTTCAGCGTGAGGTGGTACGAGCTTACGTGCTGCGGCCCTAGCTCCGCAATGCGATCAATGTCGGCCAGTACGTCATCGTTAGACTGGCCGGGAATGCCGAAGATCAGATCGCAGCTAAAATTATCCAGCCCCGCATTTTTCAACATCCCCACCGCGCGTGGAATGGCCTCGCGGCTCACCTGGCGATCGAGCAGATCCAAAGCTGCCTGATTCGTCGACTGCACGCCGAGGCTCACGCGGTTGATCCCCATCGATTTCCACGCGGCGGCCTTTTCGTCGGTCACCGTTTCGGGGTTAGCTTCGCTGGTAAATTCGAGATCCGCGACCATCTCCCACTCGGCTTTCAAAGCGCTAACAACTTTGGCCTGGACGGTCGGCGGAAACAGGGACGGCGTGCCACCGCCCCAGAAAATGGAAACGACCGGTCCGGGGACGAACCGTTTTTTTAGTAACGGCGATTCGCGGCGAATCTCTTCGATAAGCGAAGCGGCGTAAGTTTCGAAGGTTGCGTCGGAGTAATCCGTCGACGAAAAAAAATCGCAGTACGAACAGCGATGGCGACAAAACGGAAAATGTACGTAAATTCCAAACAAGCGGCACCACTGTTATCAGATCCGCCCGTATTCTGGAACTGACTGCCGCGTATACAGGCGACCAAAATAACCTCGTTTACCCGACGTAGACCAACGGAACACATTAGTTTTTTCAACTACTTAGCTAGACCAAAATCGGCATTCCCGTTGCATCTCTCTAAAGGTAGCAATCGAAATGAAAACCCTGATTTTACAACTTAGCTTGGTATTCTTAATTTTCGCCGGCCACGCGATGGCCGATTCGACCCCTAAGTCCGCGAACAAGCTGCTCTACATGTACCGCGTGTACTACCTGCCGTTCGGAGTGGATTTTCGCGAAGGACGCACCAAGAACGACATCCTCCCGTTCCGCGGCATGACCGCGGAAAGCAGCGAGTTATTGTCGGCCGACGATCTTACGGCCCTGGATCGGCAATGGGACACGATTCGCGACGGCTGGAAACGCCGCAGCCTTTTTCTGACCACCCCCGTCGCCGTGGGCGGCACCATGCGGGTTGCCCCGCGCCTAGTCAGCCACAAAATTTCGCTCACGCGTAGCGCGCTCGACACGCTGGCGATTCCCGACCGCATTCAAATCAACGATTTATTGCGCACCAAAGCGGCCGAAGTGCAGGCGGAGTTCAAGCAGCTGCGTTTCCTTAAGTCCTTCGTCGACGAAAAAGACGAAGGAAAATTCAATGTCTTCATTTTCTCCGCCAGCTGGTGTTCCAGCTCGCGCGAATACCGCGCTTTGCTAGAGAGCTATCTGAAATCCAGTCCGCAGAACGACGTGGTTCTCCACTCGGTCGTCATCGACGATCCGGACCAGAAGATTTTCGACGCAAAAATTTTGAAAGAGCTCTTTCCTCACCAGGAACGGTACACGCACGAAAGCATTCCGAAGTTCATCGCTTTGGAAAACATTAACGGTAAGTCCGTGGTGTACGAAGAAGGTGATGCGCTGTTCGCCCTTTACGAACGTTACCTGAAGCCGATGCGCGGTTTCTTGAACAAGCAGACCATACTCTTCCGCGGTCAGCCGACCTCCCGCGGACTAGCCTCCGAGCCGTCCCCCTCGCCGCTTCTGCGCGCGGGTTCCCTGGGCAAATAACCTATTCCAAACTTTTGTATTCAATGGAAACTATCTCGAGGTCTTGCGCACCCTTGGGCGTGTGCACGGTCACGCTGTCGCCCACCTTGGCCTTTAGCAACGCCCGACCCAGCGGCGAGATCCAGCTGATTCGCCCAATTTTGGGGTCTGACTCGTCGATACCGATGATGACGTAGACTCGAGCCTCCCCCTCCTCGTCGTGCACCGTAACCGTCGCACCGAAGCGAATGGAGTCAGCAGATTGGGCAATGGGGTCCACGACCTCAGCAATCTCCATCCGTTTGCCGAGGAACCGCAGACGGCGATCGATCTCCCGTAACCGACGTTTCCCGTAGATGTAGTCGGCGTTCTCGGAACGATCGCCATTTCCGGCCGCCCACGAAACCACTTCGACGATCTTGGGCCGTTCCACCTCGAGCAGCTGTTTGTGTTCATCGCGCAGTTTCTTGAAGCCGCTGGGCGTAATGTAGTTCTTGGTGCCCACCGGCAATGGCGCCGGTTCGTTTTCCGGTTCGTCCGGCTCGAAGGCATCTTCGTTGCCCTCTTTAGTGAAGGCCTTACTCATTTCAAATTCTCTCGCGGATTAAAACCCTGCTCGCGCAGCTTTTCCGCCGCTTCGATGTACGCCGGATCGGACGTGGCCGGAATGCGGATAAGCAGCTCCACGATTTGGTCTCCCCGCTGGCCGGTACGCGGATTGAGCACGCCTTTGCCGCCAAGTTTCAATTTTTGGCCGCTGGACACGCCGGCGGGAATCTTCATAGTAACTTTACCGTCGATAGTCGGCACCGCAACTTCGCCGCCCAATACCGCCTCCGAAAAGGAAATGGGGAGACGCGACACCAAGTTGTCGCCGTCGCGTTGGAATGCCGGATCGTTCTGCACGCGCACTTCTAAAATCAGATCGCCCGCGGGGCCACCATTCACGCCAACCTGTCCCTGACCGGAAAGGCGGATCTTCCCCCCATCCGCAACGCCTTCCGGAATTTTCACCGTCAGACGCTTGCCGCCGTTTAAGGTCAGGGTCGTTTCCACGCCGCGAACCACGTCCGCTAAGGAAACTTCAATGGTCGCTTCCAGGTCGGCGCCTTTACGTGCGCCAAAGCCGCGCCGGCCAAAACCGCCCTGATTGAAATCACCAAAATCGTGGGTCCGTCCGCCGCTACCTCCGGCGTGGCCAGAACCAAAGATTTCCGAGAAGAGATCACCCAGGCCAAAGTCCTTGAACATGTCCTGCGGATTCTGGCCCGTGTTCTTCCAATGGCCACCGCCACCGCCCATGCCGCCGCCGTAAACGCGGGCTTGATCGTAACGCGCGCGCTTGTCCTTATCCTTGAGCACTTCGTAAGCGAGGCTCACCTCTTTGAACTTCTGCTCGGAGACCTTGTCCCCCGCGTTCTTATCCGGGTGGTACTGCTTGGCGAGCTTACGGAAGGCGTTCTTAATTTCCGCTTCCGAAGCCTCGCGCTTAACACCTAAAATTTCGTATAAATCTTTGTCCATCATGTTCGTTTCTGCAAGGCGCTAACCAACCCGATTTGGGTGGTAAACTAATATCTTAGGTACGATTTCCTGAATGGCCAGCCGACCCCGGGTCTATCTCGGGTGACCGACGGAGTATGTATGCGATCTACCGTGTTTTTTTTCACTTTGATTTTAAACCTCGTCACTCTCGCGGAGAACCCGAAACACCGCAAGGGTTTCGTACCGGTGCCGCAGGACATGAAGACGGTTACGCCGCCCAAGGCCAAGGAACCGCCGCCGGGGATGAAGCGCCCGCTAGCCCCGGCCAAAAAGGACGACGCGTTCCGTAGCTCGACGGCGGCCACCTCCGCCACGGCCGTAGGGACCGGCGCAGCCGCCAAAGCAGAGACCGCCCCCGATCGGCCGAAGCCCGGGGGCTGCCTAAACCGGCCGCCGATCGAGACGTACATGCAGATTTCGTCCGTGTACCAGCCTCGTCCCTCTCCAAAAGGGGGGCTGTTCTTCGTTTCGGACCTGCGCGAAACGCTGCAGCTGTTCTACACGAAGTCGCCCAACCACTGGCCGGAGCAGGTTTCATTTTTCGCCGACGGCGTGGCGTACTACGAGTTGAGCCCCGACGGTACCAAGGTACTGGCGGCCACCCACCAGGGCGGGAATGAGCAATACGACATTCACCTGATTGAGCCGGGGAAGAAAAGCGTGACCCCGCTCGTCGTAAATCCCAAAAAGCGCGTGGAGAGTGTGGTGTGGGCCCCTTCGGGCAAATGGTTTGCGTACACGTCCAACGAGCGCAACGGCATCGACATGGACCTGTACAAGTACGACATAGCGTCGCTTAAGGCCACGAAGCTCGTGGACCTGAAGGGTTCCAACCGCGCGTCGGATATTTCTCCCGACGAAAAGTGGATTGCGTTGGAAAACGTGCAGAGCGCTACCGATTCGAACATCCTAATTTTCTCGATGGCCGATTCGAAAATCGATGTACCGTCGCAGCATTCTGGCGTGCAGAACCACGAGTTTCCGCGTTTCACCAAAGACTCGCGGGGCATGTTTCTCGTCACCGACGCGACCCGGGGCACGCGCGAACTGTTCCTGCATCGCTTTGGGGAGAAGTACCCGGGCACATTGCTCACCCACGAGACCGCCGAAATCGAACGCGTATTCTTGGACGACGCCCGCGACCGGTTGGGCATCATCGTCAACCAGGATGGCTACGGAGTACTAAAGCAAGCGAACGTGGCGCCGCGCGGAGCGGTGGTAACCAAGCTTGCGGAAATAACGACCGAAAAGGGGGTCATCGGAGGCTCGCGCTTTGGCCACGGCAAATCGGTCTTCTACACCCACTCCAACTCCCGACGTACGTGGGACGCCTGGGAATCCAAGGGCGGCAAACCGATTCTGTGGACCAAATCAACGGACGGTAATTTGGATCCCGATTGCTTCATTCGCGAAGAGTTAGTGAGCTACCCGTCTTTCGACGGCCGGGCCATCCCGGCGTTCGTATACCGGCCTTCCGGCGACACGCGCGAGATTCCCTTCATCGTGTACGTGCACGGTGGCCCGGAAGCGCAGTACCGGCCCGTGTTCAATAAAACGTTTCAGTACTTCCTGCAGAATGGCTTTGGGATCCTCGCCACCAACGTGCGCGGCAGCACGGGTTACGGGCGCGAATTCACGATGGCCGACGATTATAAAAAACGTATGGATAGCGTTCAGGACGCTGTCTCGGGGGCGAAGTGGCTCCTTGAAAAGCGCTATGCTACCGCCGGCAAGCTGGCGGTTTACGGCGGCAGTTACGGCGGGTTCATGGTGTTGCGCATGATTCAGGTGGAACCGCAGCTATTCGCAGCGGCTTCGGAATCGGTGGGCATTTCGGATTTCGTCTCTTTCTTGAAAAACACGAAGCCTTACCGCCGCGCGCAGCGCGAAGCCGAATACGGTCCGCTTAGCGACGAGGAATTTTTGAAGTCAATTTCCCCAATGACTTACCTCGACCAAATCAAGACCCCTTTACTCATCTTCCACGGTGCCAATGACCCCAGAGTGCCGGTAGGCGAATCGGAACAGATCGCCGCCGCGCTGAAGGGAAAGGACGTTCCGGTAGAACTGAAGGTTTTTGCGGACGAGGGGCACGGAAATACGAAGCTTCATAATATCCTCGAACAGGCACGGATGATGACCCGCTTCTTTGAATCAAATCTCCAAAAGAAAAAAGAGGGACCGTGATTGCTCACGGTCCCTCTAAATTCGGCAAGAATAGTGTTTAGTCTTAGGTTGAGTTTCTAGTTGTTTACTTAAGTTGCGTTCTAAATTGTGTTTTCTCGGATGTCGTACAAGTTGTTCTTCAAGGTGCGTTTCTAAGTTGAGTATTTTTTGTGTTTAGCGTGTTGTTTACTATTCTGTACCGTGTCCTGTTGTCGGGTTCCTACCTGAATGTTAATTGCATCGCATGTGCCAATTCCGTTTGAGGCTGTTTAGCGCGTAAAACGTCGCCAATAAGTTTTTCGTGAGTAATCGTAATACACGAAAGAGCACCTAATACAATAAACTACCGATATTGCTAGCGTAAAGCTGCCCAAGTTTTGACGGGGCGATCAAACTCAACTGTATGCAGGGACGACAGGTTGGAGAATACGCTCAGGGGGTGACGGGGTTACCCGCGGAACTCTAGGTAGATTAGGCCGGCTATAGATTGGAATCCCACCGGCGCACGGTTAAAGGAGAAGTCGTAGCGCAGGCGAAGCGCTAGGTTAGTAATGTCGTTCAAGTTGAAGATGTAACCGGCGCCCGCGTTGAAGAAGACGCTCGAGAAATCCTGCGGACCGGCCACTTTGATCTTGGGATCGATATCGCTCACACTGATGCCGATCCCGTAAGACAGCCCACCGAACATTTCAAACTGCTCCAGAAGGTACGATATCGAGACTCCGGCGTGCACAAAGCCCACCGAGATGGGGGCGATCTTCCGCGTAGGCTCGGAACCCGCCTCTAAATTGTAATTCAGCTCAAAGCGCACCGGGATGGCGCGCGAAAGGAAGTAACCCACGTGGCCGCCCCCAAACAACGAGGGGCCAACGAAGTAATCAGCAGACACGACGCCAGCGTCGAGGAGGGCCGCGCCGCCACCGGCCTGCACGCCGTAGAAAAAGGTGGGTTCGCGGCGGAGCAAAATTCCCTCGTCGCTGGGCACCTTCACCCGACGCGAAGGGCGGGAGGTAACTTCACTTTCTTCGGTGTCATCGGAGCGGCGCAGTTTGTCCTGCGAATCCTCGGCATCGACTACGGCCGTGGATTCCTCCTGAAACCGCTTCGGGGCCGCCATCACCGGCAGCCAACCGGCCACACTGCCCTGCACTAGTTCGACCTCCACCTGCACGAATCCATTTTTGGATTTTCCCTGGTAGCGAACGACGGTGCCCTTAGGAACGCGTCCGAGCAACGGTGCGTTTTCTTCAGCCTCTTTTCGTAAATCGGCCGGACGCTGGGTGGCAAACAGTGCCTTGTCCGCGGCCCGTAAATGACCGGGCGCCACCAAAGCGAACGCGAGTAAAAGTACGCTTAGCGCCGGCGGAAACGGGCGACCATTTCGAAATGGCGCGTGTGTGGAAACATGTCGATGCCCCACACCTCTTCCAAGGTGAAATCGTTCTTCAAAAATGTGGCGTCGGTGACGAAGCTTTGTAGTGAGCATGACACGTAGATGAGGTTGTTGATTGAGTCTCCGACGAAAGCTTTGAGCCGTTTTCCCATGCCCGAGCGCGGCGGATCCAACATAAGTGTATCACAGCCATAAACGCGGCAGCGCGCCGCGGCCCCTTCGGAAAATAGGTCGGCGCGTACAAATTTGACGCGCTCTTCGGGGAGATTTAGGGCTGCCGCCTGGGCGCGTCCTTTATAGACTCCGGCCTGGTCAATTTCGATGCCGATCCAACTCTGCTCGCCGCCGAGCGAGCCGAACGTCAGGTTGCCATCGCCCGCGAAAAGTTCGAGCACCCGGTGCGGATGGGCGTTCTTCATGGCGTTCGCCACGATTGCCTTAAGCTCGTCGTTCTGCCCTTCGTGCACCTGAGTAAAACCTTGCGCCGCGTGTCGCTGGTTGAACGCCGTCCAAGCCT
>JAYUBV010000690.1:0-2963 GCA_043740655.1 Pseudomonadota bacterium
CTCGCTCAGTTTAAAGACCATCCGATGAGTCTCATCTGGGGGAAGCGAGATTTCGTTTTTCACGAAGGGTTCTTGAAGGAGTGGCAGAAACGGTTCCCCCACGCCGAGTCCCACCTTTTTGACGACGCCGGCCACTACGTGGTGGAGGACGCGCGCGAACGGGTGTTGCCGTTAGTGAACCAATTTCTGGAACGCACCCGTGCCGGGCAACGTTAGTCGCCATCTGAAAACGCGCGCAGCCCGGCATCCCGATCGGACGGCGGTAATTTTGGCGAACGGAGATCGCATTTCGTTCGCCCAGCTCGATGCCGAATGTGACCGGTTCGCCTCACATTTTGCCGCCAAGGGGATACGTCCCGGCGATAAAGTCGCGGTTTTCGTGCGGCCTGGTTTTGAATTGGTCCCTACGTTATTCGGCTGTTTTCGCCTGGGGGCGATCCCCGTCTGCATCGACCCGGGAATGAAGCTGCGTAACCTTCTGACCTGCGTGAAAGAGGCGAAGCCCGATGCGGTAGTGGGGGTACCGATCGGAGTGGCTCTTTCCCTTTTATTCGCTCGGGCGTTTGGCTCCGCCCGCACGCGGGTGTGCGCGCCGAAAGTCGTGCCGGGAAAATTCACCCGGGCTTTGGAGAAAGTTCGCCCGACCTCTCCCGATGAGATCGCGGCAATTTTATTTACCAGCGGGAGCACGGGCATTCCCAAAGGGGTGGTGTACTCGCACGATGCATTCGACCATCAGCAAAGGCTACTGCGAGAAGCCTACGCGATTGGGGAAGATGAGGTGGACCTCGTCGTGTTTCCCCTATTCGCCCTTTTTGCCGCCGCGTGGGGGATTACCGCGGTGATTCCGAAGATGAATCCCGCCCGTCCGGCGAAGACGAGCGGTCGCCACCTGGCGAGTCTGATCCGGACCAATCACGTAACGCACACGGCGGGGTCTCCGGCGATCTGGCGGAACCTGGCGACGTATTGCCATTCCCACCGAGTGACGTTGCCTTCGCTGAAACGGATCCTCATGGCCGGGGCCCAAGTTCCCGAACAGCTAGTAAGGGCGTGCGCGGACTTGGCCAAAAGTATTCACACGCCGTACGGGGCTACCGAGGCGTTACCGCTCACGACTATTTCTCAAACGGAACTTTTTGAACTCTACGGCGAAACCCGAAGGGGGGCCGGCACTTGCGTGGGACGAGCGCTGCCGGGCGTGGACATCGCGGTGATTCCATTCTTGGAGGGGCGCGTCGCTGTCTGGGACGAAAGCCTACGGCAACCGCCACACGTAAAGGGGGAGATTGCCGTGCGTGCGGCGTGGGTGACGAAAGAGTATTTCCGCCAGCCCGGGGCGACGGACCTTTGCAAAATCACTTCCGACGCCGGCGTGTGGCACCGCATGGGGGACGTGGGGTACCTCGACGAGGAGAATCGCCTTTGGTTTTGCGGACGCAAGGATCACCGAATTTTTTTCGAAACTACGGTGTGGTACCCCGATCCGCTCGAGGCTATCTTCGACGGGGTTCCGTCGGTGCGGCGGTCCGCGGTAGTCGGAGTGGGGCTGCGCGGGCGACAACGGCCGGTGCTCGTGCTCGAAGGGAAAGACTCGCCGGCGCTTCGCCGCGATCTCATCGATTACGCAAAACAGTTTCCCGAGACTGCCGAAGTGGAAACGGTGGCCTTCACCAAAAAATTTCCGGTGGATGTGCGACACAATATTAAGATCGATCGATTACGGCTAGCGGAAGAAGTGGGGCGGAGTCTATGAAAGCGGTCGTTACCGGCGGCGGGGGGTTCTTGGGCAGCCACGTCGTGAAGGAGCTGCTGGGGCGGGGCTACGAAGTCACGACTCTGTCGCGTGCGGAATATCCTTCACTTCCGCCTAGCGTGCACCAGGTCCGGTGCGATCTAAAGGACGAGGCGGGTTTGCGTTCCGCTTTGCGCGGCGCCGGGGCGGTATTCCATACGGCGGCGCGTGTCGGCACGTGGGGGCCGTGGCGCGAGTTTTACGAAGCCAATGTCGTCGGCACGGAAAACGTGCTGGCCGCTTGCCGCAGTAACGGCGTGGCCCGCTTTATCTACACGAGTTCGCCCTCGGTCGTTTTTGACGGCCACGATCACCGCGGCGTCGATGAGTCCACGCCTTACCCAACACAATCGCTTAGCCCTTACTCGCAATCCAAGCGCCTCGCCGAAGAGCTGGTGCTGGCCGCTAACCGCGATGGTCTCTTCACGGTGAGTTTGCGACCGCACCTCGTCTGGGGAAAGGGGGATCGGTACCTCGTCCCGCGCGTGCTGGAACAGGCCAGGGCCGGAAAACTATTTCGAGTGGGCACCGGGAAAAATAGGGTCGATATTATCCACGTGACCAACGCGGCGAAGGCCCACGTGGACGCGGCCCTTCGGCTCGGCCCCGGTTCCGTCGTAAACGGTAAGGCCTACTTCCTAAGCCAAGGGGAACCGGTCGTGCTGTGGGATTTCATCGACGAGGTAATCCGGCGGGCGCAACTCCCGAGGCTTAAAAAACGGATGTCGTATAAGACGGCATACCGCCTCGGTGCGTTGCTAGAGTGGGGACACCGTCTGCTCGCGCCGACCAAAGAACCACGCATGACCCGCTTTCTTGCTCAGACACTGGCTTGCGACCATTACTACGATATTGGGGCGGCAAAACGGGAACTCGGGTACCTGCCCGCGATCTCCATCGAGCAAGGGCTCGATGAGTTGTTCCGGTAGCCCGGCTCGTCGCGGAGGCCATCACAACTCGTTAGTTGCCGCAGTAACTTCGGTCGGATTCACGACACCATAGATCAAGTGGATCGGACGCATCGGTTGAACCACAGGCTGCCATGGGGGTTAGGAATGTTTCACAATTCCCAACGGCTTTCCCAGCTTGTGCTTAGGAAAAACGGACTCTATCTTTTCGATGCCAAGGTGGTTTTTTAGCACTTCGGCAAAAAGGTCGCGGTAGTCGG
>JAYUBV010000691.1:0-2962 GCA_043740655.1 Pseudomonadota bacterium
GCCGCTCCAAAATCCAAACCGCGAGGGCATCACGAACAGGTCAGCACTTGCGTACAAGGCTCCCAGCTCTTCGCGGCTTTTTACCGCGGGAAGAAATTCCACCCACTCATCTAGTTTCTCTCGTCGAACGATCTTTTCGAGGTAGCCGCGATCGTTGCCTTCACCCTGAATCACGTAACGAACCCGCAACGATGGTTTTTGCTTTCGCGCCTTGGAGATCGCCTGCAGCACGTGATCGTGCCCCTTGTAACGCTCGCTCGAATCCAGACGGGCGACCGTCAGTAAGGTGAGGGGGCCTCCCGTCGCCTGGCGGGTGGGCCAGCCCTGCGCGGAGGCGGGAAGCGTTGGCGCCACGATCGCAATCTTCTCGGGCGGGTAACCTCGCGATACGAGCCGTCCCTTCGTCCATTCGGAGATAGAAATTATTTTATGCGACTGTTTTAGCGCCCACTCGTCTTGAGGGGGCAGGTTTCCCCAAGACTCGATGCCGTACACGACGGTGATTACGGGAAGGCCTAGCTTTTTACCCAGCGCGTAACACAGCGGCCCTAGCGACACGTGGCCGCACAGTAAAAATTGCGGATGGCGATCTTTCGCCACGGCCCGTGCCGTCTGAAAGAGAAAAGGGGAGTAACGGTTTTCGAGCTTCTTCAGCAGTCCGGGGAGCTGCTTTCTCACGAAGGTGACGGGGTACTTCCCGGAGCCCGTGACGGACCCGTTGGTCAGCGCCACGGAGACTCCCTGGGCAGGGCTTCCGGGTTCGTGGGACAACGATAGGAGATCATCGAGGTAAGACTCGATCCCTCCGTAGCGTTCCCAAACCGTGCTGGCCTGGAGACAGAGAAAAGTCACACGTTTTGATAGACCTGATGCTTAGGCCGGCCGGCCAGGATCTGTTCCTTGCCCCAGTTGGTAACCTTAGCGAACCCTTCCGACTTGATGAAGGCGCCGAATGCCACCTGGTCGTTCCACTCGGATACGATGAGGTAGCTATTCGCGTTAAAAACGTCCTTATAAAGGAAGGAGGTCGTGTGACCCGGCGAGTCTTTCATAACGCTCAACACGGCGCTGAAAGCCTTTTCGAACACTTCTGCTTTTCCAGGGAGCACCTGGTAATTCATTCCAATCGTGACCATGGGCGCAATCTAATGTCGTCCCGTTCAGTTGCCTAGAGATAAATTTTGCAGGTTCCCGAACGGGGGCCGTGTACAATTAAGGGAAATGGAAAACCGACGAAGAACCACAAATTTCATTCCCGAACCGAAGTTTCAGTTTCGTTTCATACGTGTCCTGGTGCTGGGATCTTTCGTCCAGATGGCGCTGATATGCGCTATTCTCTATTACTTTCTGGGCGAAAATTACCGCATCCTCGTCAAGTATGCCGGCCTGGAGCCCGACGTGACGAATGTGCTCTACCGAGAACTTCGGATTTTGGTCGGCGTGCTCGTCTCGGTCTTTACGCTGCATCTGCTGGCGGTCGCGGTACTCGGCGTCCTGTTCTCCCACCGGGTGGGTGGCGCGGTCTACGCAATGAAGCGCACGATGGCGGAAATCGTGAACGGGAAAGACAGTCGATTGAAGCTGCGCAAGGGGGATGAGTTTCAAGAGGTTCAGGACCTTTTCAATGAGATGATCGAGGCGCTCAAATCTCCGGCCCATTTCAATCGTGCCGCCAACGAGCGGTGAGCCCTAGCCTTTCCTAGTCATGGTCTTCGGGACAGCGGCTCGCGTCTTCGCACAGCTCACAGAACTGAGCGTTTCTGTCTTTGGCTTTTTTGTCCGGAGCGCAATTCTTGCAGAACTCTTTAGTAAAATCCGCGAGTTCCTTTTCCTTCGCTTCGATTTTTTTATTCAAGCGATTCTTGGCGAAGGCCAGCTTCACCGCGGTGGCGCGGTGCCCGGAATCCTTTTCGCCATCCATCGCCGCCCGCATGTCCTTGGCCAGAACCCCTTCGATCTCTTTGAGCATCTCTTCGCGCAGCTTATATAGCCCCTCGATAGTTTTCTGTTGCCGGTCCGCAGTTTCAAAGGCGGTGGCGCATTGGATCTTGGGCAGGGCCGTCCGGCCGAGCCCCAGCGTTAAAACCATCGCCATGATGTGCGTTTTGTTGAGCATGTTGATGAGCGGGACGGCAACCGCCGGACGCCGGAAGCCCGCCACCTCATTATCCACTCAAACTGCCGCCGAGCTAAAGGCAAAAGATGCCGAAATGGCGGAGAAGTTGGAAGAGATGCAGGCCGAGCTGGATGTACTGAAAGAGCAGTACCACATGCTGTTGAAAAACACCTCGATCGGCTTTTTGAATCAGTTCTACTTGCGCACCGGCATCACCCTGATTTCACCGCGCCTGCGCGGGACAGGCATCAATGCGGATTCGGGCGTGGGCGGATTTTTGGGCGCCGGCCAGTACTTCGGACGCAACCACGTGGTGGATCTCGCCTTCGAGTACGACATCTATCCGTCCGTCTCGCTGCGTTACCGCTACGAATTCCACAACGAAAACCCGCCGATTACGATCGGCCCGGTCGCCGGCATCAAGGTTCGCGCGGTGGATAGCGGCCCGATCGACGATTCCATCGATAAGCCGGGCCTACTGCGCGGGACCTTCGGCATGCTCGGCGTAATCTTGGGTTTTCCGCTCGGCCGCGTGCTGTTCTCCGTCGAGCTAATTTACCTCTTCCCGAAGCAGAATTTCTTATTTGCGAACTTCGGCGCGCACTTCTTCCTATTCTAGCCGAACGCCTACCGTGGAGTTTGGGTGAACCGGATTGAGCAAGTATTTGCCGCCTGCGCTCACTTTCATCGACTCGCTGAGCGAGTACGGAATTGGAGTGGCTTCCTCCGTCCACGTTCCCGTTTTGGGATCTAGCCAGGTGAGGGTTCCCCGGTAGTTATTGTTACTGTGGATGCGCAGTTGAAAACCTATCTGGTTACCGTCGGGGTGAGGAAGTACGGTCATGA
>JAYUBV010000692.1:0-2941 GCA_043740655.1 Pseudomonadota bacterium
ATTCGTTCAGTCTGCGCGCTGAGACGGCGGGCAGCCCAGTCGGCAGCCCCTTTTTGGACCCTCACCGCCTTTACGACCACCTGGTCCGCGTCACGCCGGGCTCTTCGGGTTATTACGACTTCGTAAACTGGCTCAATACCCTCCCGCCGGTCGAACGGGCGTACGACGAAATGGTGGAGAAGGACCCTCGATTGGCGGCAGCGTCGAAACAGGGGAAAGAAGCGTTGGAGCAGTACCGCGAGCTGCTGACCTGGACCGTGGGCGAGCGTGACTACGCGTGGGGTGCGGACCCGGCGCAGGAATTGAAGCGGCAGCTCGATATTTTTCGTCAGACGAAGAATAGTCTTTCTGACACGAAGAAGCCGATGTCTCAGTTGGAGCGCGAGGCCCGGCAGGAGACCGGCGCGTTGTACGGAATGCCCGACGCACGCTTCGAGGATATGGTCGCCGCGTTTCCCGACGCCGTAGATAGCTACAAACGGAAACTCTTTCAAAAAGAATTCGAAACCACCCAGCGCCGGGTTCCCGATCCCGATGCCAAGAAGGCGTTCGATGAATGGCGTAAGCGTATGGACGACCGCATTCAGGAAGTTCGCCTGGCGAACGTGCGGCAGGGCCTGGCGTTACGGGAAAAGTTGAACGGCGTTTCGAACTCGCTGAAAACACCCCCGCCAACCGGCGCCGGATTTTTGCGGCGCTGGCTCTCGGTCGTGGGGCACCGATACCATTACGTTCCGGGCGATCGCCTGCGCGACAATTTCCTGCCCATTCTGGATCTGCGCGACGAAGGCTACGCGGCCGCGACCAAAAAGGTGGGCACCCGCACGACTTTGATGCAAGAGTTCCAGCTGGGCTACCGGTGGCCGCTCGAAACACCCGGCATCGACGTTTCCAAGCTCGACTACGGACCCTGGCCAAGCCACGATCTTAACGGGCGCTCGCTCGTGCCGTGGGAAAACCCCAAAACCAAGCAAGTGGAATGGCTCCCGCTCGTCGATATGTTGCCGGCGGAGAAAAAGTGGCAGGACTGGTCGTGGACAAAGGTCGGCGACCAGAACGAGCGGCTCTTGCTGTCGGTCTTCATGCACGATGCCCGCGAGCGTGAGCTTGAGCTATCGGAGCTGCGCGAGCTCTTACGGGACTCGACCAAAGGGCCGGACGTTTTCGAAGTACGGCTGAAAAAGCTGCGGCAAGAACGCGCCTTATCCGACCAAACGTCTCCCCACGTAACCGGCAGGTTTCGCCCCTTCCTTGCGCAGGGGGAGGGCGATCCGTCGCCACTGGACGGTCTGTTGCTTAACGGCTACCGCCAGCACCCGTCTTTCTTTTCCCAGCGCGAGGACTATGCCCGACGACACAAGCTGGGATCGATTCTCGGCGAGGCGGCTACCGAAACTGTGGGTCAGGCGCGCGTGGGAAAGACTTCCGACCAGCGGTCGCAGCAGTCGCACCTGCGCAACGGACTGCGCAAGGCGATGAAGACCGTGCTGGTCGCGGGGCTGGCGATTGGGGCTCTCGAGGGGGGGATGCGAGCAGGCACGAGACATAGCGACGTCGGATTTTTCCTCGGCATCTACGCCGATATCTACAAGGAAGTAAGGAATGCCGGTTGGCTGCCGACGACCGACATCCACGATCCCAATCAGGTCGCGAGTCCACGCAACAAGAGCGTGGAAGAGAGGGAAAAAAAGCAGCACGAAGTGCTGTTCACCGTCGAGCTGCTCGGCAAAGGGATGACCGCCCAAAAGGTTCCCACCGTCTTTCATTACTGGAGTCCGAGCCCGCGCGCCGACGATCTCCTGAAGCACACCTGGTACAAAGAAGCGGAAAAGTTCGATTTGTCGCAGGCCGACTACTCTATCAAATTCGGATCGAAGTACCTTCCTTCGCCAAATGGAAAGCCGCGGCAAGAAGGTAAGCAGATCATTTACATCCCCTCCGCGTTCGAAAGCGACGTAATCGGAGCCAAGGTAACCGATAAAGCGACGGGTCGAAGCGGCTGGGCGGATTACGTCATCGGGTTTGACCCTCTGACCCACGCCTACTTTTTGCAGTTCAACGGACGATATTCGCTCGAACTTTTCGACTATGAGTTTTTCTACCGTAACAACGGGAAGTCCACTCCGAAGGTATCGGGCGTAATGGTGAAGACCAACGCGCTTCAGAGCCAGATCGCCCATCTGAAGGAAAATGGGTTTCAGGATTACGGCGCGGCGCTCGATCACTTTTCCAAAGGTAAAGCTGAGATCCCGCTTGAGCAGGTGCTGGCCGCGGCAACGCTGACGGCGGACTACTCGCATTGGATTCACTCGGGGACGGCGATATCCGAAGACTTTGCGGAGGAGTACGCGAAGATGGTGAATGAAAAACGTCTATGCGCTCAGTGTGACGGCGGCAACGATTTCTACCGCAAGGACGTAAAGGACCTGAAACAGCGCGGGGCGATCGCAGATCGCGTGGAGCTTTTCGACCAGACCGCCCTCGTGCGCCACGAGGACTCGCTAAAAGTAACGGCGGCTAATCTTCACTCGCGCACTGAGGTATATCGCTACAACGAGGACGGCGTAATCAACGTGGCCATCCACGATGCCACCCCACTAGGCAAGGACCCTCGCGATCCCGGCGCGACGAAGACTCCGGCGTGGGTAAACTTCGCCGAAATTTTCGGTCCGCTCGTCGGCCTTCCGGCCGCGTGGTGGCTATACCGCAACTACGTACGGCGACCGCCGAAGCGTGGGCAGGTGGCCGGGGAAGGCAAGGGCTACTTCGAACTGCCGCCCGAGCCCAGGGTACTGGACCTAAAGGAAGTGGGACGCCGACGCGCACTACTTGTGGAAGCGTTAAAGGAAATGCCGCGCGAGCACGTGGGGCGTTCGGACTTACCCCAGACCAAAGCATTGACGCTATCGCGCGAGCTTTCGGAGCTGGCCGCCGGCCGCGG
>JAYUBV010000693.1:0-9557 GCA_043740655.1 Pseudomonadota bacterium
GGTCGACGTCACTGTAAACGACGGTGGCGATTCGGTGCGGGGTATTCCTTCGCCGTCACCCAAATGTCCTGGCTTCCCGGGACCGTTCCCCAATTCTGCCAGTCCCGCCGAAGAATTTTGGGTACGATATCCACCCTCACCCGTTTTCCGCTCGAGACATCAAAGCGGTAAATGGCATCGTTCGGGTCCACAATTTTCCCGGTGTCGCGCAACTCGGCGAACACCACGTTCGAATCACCCGACGGGTGAATCGCTTGCGTCGGCCCGAACGCCACATCAAGGGTGCCGAGCTTGGTCATGTTGGCGAAGTCGATCTCAGAACCATTAACCGCCGCGCGGAATAGCTGCCCATTCGAACCTCCCACGAAGTACGCATCCCCCGTTTCGGAATAGATGGCCCGGGTGAAGTTGGTGGGCCCTGTCACCGGGACCGGCGGCAGCGCTTTCTTTTCGACCATGTCGTAGCGGTGAATGGTAGATGGCCCAATCCCCGTGACGTGCGTGATGAGGTACCGGCCGTCGGGCGATATTTGGTGGCCGTAAACGTAAGGCCGTTCCACCGTGTACGGCTGCCAGCTTTTTTCGAGCTCGACATCGATCTTCCCGATGGACTTCGCGGTTGAGTCGCCGCGTAAACGCAGATCCGTCAGCAACGTTTCCCGCACGGTCGGTGTATCCCATCCCCGCCCGCGCACCATCGCCTCGAACTCTTTAAGGCGCTGGGCCAACGATGCGAGATCGGTGCCCGCCTGCTCCGGCACGGCGAACGGGTCCTTCCCCTCCGCCATTTTCACGAGGTTGGCTGGGGTCAAATTCGACCCCAGCTTATCCATTAATTCGCGGTGGGTGTCGCGAACCAACTTGTCGGGGTCCGCGATATCCCCCAGGAACGCCATATTTCGACAGCCCCAAAACTGCAGTAACCCAGCCTGAAGTGAAGTCCCCCCGCATAGTCCTAGTAAGAGGAGAAACCGGGGGGCGCGCATGTCGATATCTTACCAGTTACGCCGCTGTGAATCTTTCCAACCGCAGCCGATGCGTTATGTTGGGCCGCAGTGGAAGAAACCAAAGACCTGACCGGCCCGAAACACGCGACCAAATTTTCCGAGAGCTACTTGGAGCGCGCCGACCGCTACCGTAGGATCATGGCCCTGACGATCAGCCGGGCAAAGCGTATTCAGCAAGCTGCTAAGCAGCCCGACTTCGAAAAGGTCCGCCACAACCACATGAGGGAGTGGGGAACGGAGATGCTGAACCTGATGCGGGTGCAGGTTACGCTCCAGGGGGAACCCGTCCGGGCGGAGCCCATCCTGTTCGTGGGCAACCACATCAGCTACGTCGACATTCCGCTGCTGATGGCGACGGTGCCGGTGGTTTTCGTGGCTAAGACGCAGCTCAAACGCTGGCCCATCTTCGGTAACGCTTGCAAGGTCGCGGGGGTGGTGATGGTGAACCGCGATCGAAAGAGTTCTCGCAACGAAACGGCGGAAAAGGTCGGCCAGTGCATCGTCGAGAGGAAGCAAAGCGTAGCGCTCTTTCCTTCGGGCACCACCCGGCTAGACGAAAGCCGCCCGTGGCGCTGGGGTGCTTTCAAAATTGCGCAGCAGTTCGGCATTCCCGTCCAGCCGTTTCGCATTGCTTTCGAACCGCTCCGCCGAGTCGCCTACATCGACGACGACGGCTTTATTCCCCACCTTTGGCACCTGCTGGGCGAAGAGAAGATCGCGGCCAAACTCCATTTCCACCCGCCGATCCAGATCGAAGATCCCGAGCGCGACTGCGAGAAGTGGTGGCACTGGAGTCGGGCTCCAATATAGCCCGCTACGGCCCGTGAAAACTCAATCAAACCGCGTCAGTTTCCGTAGATCTCGGCGTCCGCCGTGCAAACTACTTTGGCGAGCGCCGGATCGATCACGGTCACTTTGACCTGCGCCACGATGAAGCGGTGGTCAACTAGCCCCTTCGCGACAATGCGGTAGGTCAGCGCGCCCAGCTTGAAGTTCTTCTCATCTAAAAAATCATTGTTGTAGCCGAACAACCCTACCAACGTCTGGTTGTGCAAAAACGATGCTGAGCGGCCTTTGAAGTTTAGCACCGACGTCCGCCCCGACGCGCCCGTCAGCGTGTGGGTCAGCCGAAACTCTTCTTTCGTGATGAGCGACTCACATTCCGGGGAGGAAAAATTAATGGTCTGGAAGTTACCTCTGAAGACCACGTGCTTGGGGACGTAAGCGTACGCCGAAGTTGAAATGAGGGACCCGAGTAAAAGGGCGATGGCAGTTTTCACAGCAAAAGCCTACTCCCGACCCGCCCAAAAGGCCTCCGCAGTGCGTAGTCTACAAGGATACGGTCAAGCCAAAAAAAATGTTATTTTCATCTTATAAAATCAAATACTTAAGCCAGTTCAGCCTTCCATATTTCGGACACACTTTTGGCGCATGATCAAACGTGGAGGGCCGCTCTGGTCTCAAGGGGATTCTGGAGCCGGAACTCTAATCAAGCCACACAAGGAGAGCTACTCATGGATATGGAACGTACTCGGTTCGCGTTGAAGAAAGCACTTAACTCTCTCAAGAACTTTGAATGTTACTGCGATCTGACCTCGACCCCGTACAAAGCGGTCGTCGTGTCGGATAAATTCCGAAATACGGATAATACCGCGCGCCTGGCGCGGGTGAGTAAGCTTTTCAAAGAAGGCTGCGCCGATATTTATACCGGCAAAAACTTCACCATCGAGTGCTACACGCACTCCGAATGGGAAACGGTTCCGGAGGCCAAACGCCGCAGCTTCATTAACGCTGGTGCCGCGGCCGCGGCCACACCTCACGCCGGCAACGTCAAAAAAGCAGCTTAGTCCAAATCTGAACTCTTATAACCGCGCCGCTGCACGCCACGTGCAGCGGCGTTTTTTTTCCTGCCTTCCCCCTCGGATCGCGATAGGTTTCACCTACGATGCGATGGAAACTGGCTTTGGTCCCCCTAGTAGTAGGATTTGTCACAGCTAGCTGTTCGTTTTATCCGGAGGGAACCCGATCCCTCACGTTGGACATTGATCGCGACGCCTTCACGGCCTTTATCCAGCAACAAGCCCGCACCGGATTTGACTGTTACTTTGTTTCCGTAAGCGGCGCCGGAATCTCTCCCGACTTTGGCCCGCTAAATCTGGGTTCGCGTAGTCCTCAATGCCTGGGGCTCGGCATGACTTCGAACCTGCTGAGCCTCGCCGACCTCACCCGCACGGGAACTAGGCTCCGCGTGACCGCGGGCGCTAGCCGCACCATCCGCATCCTGGGCGTCAATACCAACGCAAACGGGGGCCAATGCGCCGGGCTGCCGCTGGCGTCTATCTTTGGTACCTACCGCCCCGCCATTTTCGAAGTCGCCAAGGCGACCGAAGATACCTTCGTCGACCGCAGAATCGTCGTGAGTGGAAATCCTAGCTTGGCGAGTTCCTCCGATATCGTGGCCCCCTGCGATAATACGGGCGGCGCCGGAGCTCCGCCCTCGGACACGTCGCTAGTCGCAAGCGGCAGCTACATTGCCCTGCTGATAGGCTCCAACCCCACCCAAGCGCGACTCCGCACGTATCAAGTGGGCGCGGACCTAACGCTGGTCAATCCAGTTACGTACGACGTAGTCACGGCCAACCCGACCAAGATCTACGTCACTCCGAATGGCTCGTACCTCTTCATGATGAAGCCCGACGTCGGCTCGAACGGCATGTGGTTCAAGCGGTACACGTCGAACGGCAAGGGTGATTTTTTATCGACGTTTGAAAACGAACAGACGCTCACGGAAGCCGGCGCATCGATGAGTTTTTCGAGCGACTCTAAATTCGCCTACACGAACTACAACACTCAGTTGGTACAGCGAACCATCGGCGCCAAGGTACTTGAGACGCTGGGCGCTGGCGCTTGCCAGCTACCCTACCTAAACAACCTGGGCATTTTATCCCTAAACAATCTCGTATTTTTCTTAGCCCCCACCGACGTTCACTTTTTCGGCCTAGCCACGCGCGGTGATATCTGTGGAGACCCGAGCGCCGTCTCCGGTGGGACAACGAACCGTGTGGCGGCCAACAACTCATTCGGCCGCATGCATCCCAGTGGAATCTTCTACGAGCTCTCCGCCCCACCGACCGGAAGCCAGTACTATCTGCGGGCTTACAAACCGGACGCGACTGGCGCCTGGACGAGCACGCATGGGTCGGCGTTGGGCCTTTCCACAATCGTTCCATCGGAAATGATTTTAGATCGACGCCGAAAATTTCTCGCCCTAGTCGCGAATTCGAATCTGATCATTCAGCTGATTCGGCTTAACGACGATGGATCGGTTGGTTTACCGGTCGGTAACATGAATTCGACTGTGCCGCCTTTTATAACCGGCACCTTCGATGCCAAATCGGAGGCGTTTTACGCCATGAAGTCCGCAAGCCTTGAAGGGTATTCGATCGATGCGAATGGTGCGATCATCTCCCTCGGCACGACCATCACGCCCGCTCCGGAAACGAGCTTTTTAGGAATTCAGAGTGTTCCGGTCTTCTGACGGCCTTATTTCACGCCGTTCTTCTTGAACCACTCCAGCATCATCTGCCACCCCTTCTTGGCCGACTCCGCGTGGTAGCTGGGACGGTAGTCAGCGTGGAAACCGTGCTGCGCACCCGCGAATACGTGGAGGTCCGACGGGCTCTTAACTAGCTTTAGTGCCGCCTTCATCTTCTCGACGCTTTCGAGCGAAATACCGGCATCCTTCTCACCGTATAATCCTAGCACCGGCACTTTGAGTTCGCCCACTACGTCCATCGGGAACTTTGGCATGTTCTCCGACTTATCGCCGGTCAACTTGCCGTACCACGCCACGCCGGCCTTAAGTGCTGGATTGTGCGCGGAGTACATCCAGGTGACGTTGCCCCCCCAGCAGAAGCCCGTGATCGCCAAACGCTTCACGTCCGTCTTTTTGTTCGCCGACAGCCACTTCACGGTGGCGTCCAGATCACCCATGACCTGTTTCTGCGGAACCTTAACCACGATGTCCGAGATGAGTTTCTGAACGTCCGCAATCTTGGTGGCATCTCCCTGGCGGAAGTAGAGCGACGGGGCGACGGCGGCGTAGCCCTCTTTGGCGAGGCGTCGACACACATCTTTAATGTACTCGTGGATACCGAAAATTTCTTGGACCACGATGACCGTCGGGAACGGGCCTTTGCCCTTCGGCGTCGCCCTAAAACCGGGAAGCCTTTCTTTGCCGACCGGAATTTCGATCTCGCCAGTCTCCAACCCATCCGCCGAAGTTTGCAACGCCCACGCCGCAATCGGATGCACCGCCGCTGCGTAACCGATACCGGTCACCAAAAATTCACGCCGAGTTAGTTGATTTTTAGAATTGTCGCCCATTGCAGTCCCCCTTTGCCAAAAGCCGAGAACTAAACTAACCGCATCAGAATGCCCCGGCAAATGAACCGCTCCAAGATGGATAAATACGACCTATACCTGCGCGCGGTGCAAGACCCACCGGCAATGTCCGACTTCCTCGAAGGGGTCTACCGCGACGTGAACCGCCGCGCCCCCAAAACGCTGCGCGAAGATTTTTCGGGCGCCTTTGCGCTCACCTGCGATTGGGCCTCCCGCGCCGCCGACCGCCACGGCATTGCCGTCGATAACGATCCGGCACCGCTCAAGTACGGCACGCAACACTACCTGGCGCGTTTGGACCAGGCCGATCGCAAACGCGTGAAGGTGCTAAAGGCCTACGTGCAATCGCCTAAGCTACCCCACGCCGACATAGTGGCGAGTCTCAACTTTTCTTACGGCATATTCAAAACCCGGCCAGAGCTGATGAAGTAC
Source organism: Pseudomonadota bacterium (assembly GCA_043740655.1). Classification (GTDB taxonomy): domain Bacteria; phylum Bdellovibrionota; class FAC87; order UBA2466; family UBA2466; genus JBGSST01. The sequence continues at coordinate 5,844 of JAYUBV010000693.1, forward strand.
CTTAAGCAAGTGAGGTCCAAGTTAAACCCTAACGGACTGGTGGTGTTGGATTGTCTGGGCGGAATCGAAATCTCTCCGCAAATGTCCTCCACGACGCAGTTAGAGGGGTTCGTCTACACGTGGGAGCAAGAGGACTTCAATCCGCTGACCCGCGAGGCAAAGTTTGCGATCCACTTTCAGCCGGATGGCGAACGGGTACGCAAGCGCGTGTTCACTTACGACTGGCGCATGTGGACGCCGCTGGAGCTGCGCGAGATTTTGGCGGACGTGGGGTTCAAGCGAACCTACCTTTACTGGCAGGGGTACGGGCGCTGTGAATCGGTGCCGGATAATTCGCAGGCTTGGGTGGCTTACGTAGTGGGTCGGAAATAGCTCGTCACGATGAGGGCCAGGTTGGCAGCCGTTTCGAGCCGCAAAAGCCGCCGTCATTGCGACTGCAAGCGAAGCAATCCCGTGGAATTCGGTAGTCATTGCGAGGGCGAAGCCAGAAGCAATCCCGTGGAATGAGGACGTCCGCTTGTTGGTAAGGGTGGATTGGTTGCTGTCTATTCGTCTGCGGTGTTTTTCGGTCGGCGTATTCGCGCTTGGTTACTTTCCTCCCGACAGTTTGGATTGAAATTGTTTCTCACCCGATTTCCGCACTGCCGTGACCCCTCCCCGCTAATGAAAAAAAGCCGTGTTAAACATTTTTTATGAATGCAGCAATACTTCACGAACGGGCAGTTTCTTTGGCGAGAACCTTCAAGCAATCAGAAGGCGGTTTGCTTGTAGTTCTGATTTCCATGCAAAAGACGGATGCCTTTAGACCTTTGCAATACCCCAACCTCTTTATCTACTGCACGCAAGGGCTTGGACTGAGTGAAGCGCAGGCGTGCTACTTTTCAAAAGTTGTGCGTAAATCATTCACGCCAGTGGGTCGAGCATCATCATCTCATTCCAAAGTCACACGGTGGGCCCGACGTGCCGAGCAATCTCATCACGCTATGCAGTCAGCACCACAAAATGCCGCACTTGCCTGGCCTACCGCACGTCCGGAACCAGTCAGCGCCGCTGCCCCGTTGAACAATATATTCCGGCCAAGACCGCCACCTGAAACGCCCCCGGCGATTTCGGGTGAGCGTGTCCAGCTAGGCCCGTTTCTTACTTCGGCGCTTTCCGGTGTGCGTGTCCGGCTAGTGAAGTACTACATCCCGTTCGGAAATTCTTTGCGATTGAGCACGCCGCTCTCGCGGACCTGCTTCAACGCCTTACCGTACTCCACCAGTACAGCAATCCCGTACGCGATCCGCGCCCGAATGAAAACGTCGTCCTCGCTCTGGGGCGTCTCGCCGTTCAGCACATTGTTCACGTCGCGCACGATCACGTGCTCGGACAGGTATTGCAGATGGGTATTCTTGTAGCTGCTCATCCGCAACTCAGCGACGGGGTAGGCCCCGTTGCGCGATGCCGATACGCCGACTAGCAAACCCGGCTTGTGGTACAGGCTTCCGTCGGTGGCGAAGATAAAAAAGTTTTTAAGCGCCGCGGGAACCATACCACCCCATTCGGCCGCGACGAAGACCATGGCGTCGCAGGCCGTGATCTCGTCCTTCACCGGCTTCCACTTGGCGGAAATCTCAGGCTCGCCGGACCACATGCCGTCATCCCAAAACGGAAGCGGTTGTTGGGCTAGGTCGAGGAGGTAGACCGAGTGCCCGTGCTTTTCTACCTGCGCCTTTACGTAGCGCGCGACTTTACCCGACTCCGAAGTTTTACGATGGCTGCCCGAGACGATTCCGATCTTCACGACAAGTCCCCCTGGCCGCAGTTAAGGCCAGGAATTACGGATAGTAAAGGTAACCCTTAGGCTCGCGCGCACCGTCCCACACAATCGCTTCACTTCCGATCCAATGCCACGACTGATCGTCCTGACGCGGCGGCGACAGCAGCTGGGGGATCGCTTTCCATTCGTTGTGTGCCAGATCCAAGAAATAAAACTCGCGGCCGCGGGCAAGAATTCCGTTACCCATCACCAGAGTAGCGTTCGCTCCATTCAATTCCGGGAAGGAGGCTAGCCGACTTACCTTGCCCGCGTTCCACTTCAATCCGGGCTTTCCGTTGGCGGAAAGGAAAAGCACTTCGACACCTTGAGTCACGGAGCGCGTACGCTCGGTGATTTCAATTCCATCGGGCAGCCGAGTGGAACTCCAAGTGCGTGTTTGGAAGTCATAGGCCCACAGCTCCGATTTTCCGGGAATGGCGGCCACCAGGTGCGTGTTCGTAACCGTCCACGAAATGTCGAACGTGGGAGCCAAGTCTTTCGGAGCCTCGATCTTTTCCCAAGTGTTGGTTCGCGGACTCCAAATTCCGCCGTCGACGCGAGCGCGGGCGTAACTACCGCCGCAGCTCTCCCCCGCCCAAACCACGAGTTTGCCTTGCCATTGCTGAACGATACCGTTGCGCGCCGACGGAGCGCCGGCGGACGGAATCAGTGTCCACGTTCGCGTGGCCGGATCGTAGAAATGGCCGGCACCCTGTTTACGGACGATCCCGTGGCATTCCGAAATGGACGCAATCTTACCGTCGACAAAAAAACCTGCGTGATTCTGTAGGCGAGAGTTCTGGAACCATTCGGCAAAGTTATTGACCGCTTTTTCTTGGCGCCACGAATGGCGGCGTGGGTGGTAATACGCGACCGTACCTACGGTGTCCCACACCACGAGTTCGTTTCCATTCCATACCGCGCGGCTATTCGTGCCAATGGTGAATAAAGCCTCGGGAATGGTCTTCCAATGCGGCTCGTCCGGATGCCCCAGACTCTTCCAAAGGCCGTACGCGGCACTCGCGAACCGATCCGCCGTGGGCTCGTCGGAACCGGCGACGTGGTGACTTACTTCGTGAAGCAAAAGTTTCCCCGCCGCAGCCGGCGTGTATCCGGAACAATACGCCACGTTCAAATAGATCGGCTCGCCCTTAGCCGGTAGCGTGCAGCCGCAGGTCTTGGGGCAATGCGCGGGCGGTTGGCGCGTCCAGATGAGCTTGGTTACCTTAGGGTCCAGTTCGGTGAGTAGCTCGCCGTGCACTTTAGCGAGCTCCGACTCGCGAGTCAGACCGGTGCCGATACTTTCGAGAACCATTTGCGCGTGGGCGCGGCCCATTTCAAAAACAACCCGTTCGGCGTCACCGCCGTTTCCCACTTCATCTCCGCCGGGACGCAGGCCCGGTCCGCGCGGTCCGACTTCGATTCGGTTGCTACAAGCATTGAGAATCACCAATCCCATTAGGGACAGCATCAAATTTCTCATTGCACGATCTCCTTCGAGAGCGGGTATAGCGCGACGGTCAGGTTATAGACCTCGCGGCAGGTGCCATCGGAAAGCAGCTCGGCCAATCCTCGGCGAAAATTTTTGATGAGACGCTTGGCCTCGCGCAGATTTTTGGGGTCGACCGGAAACGTGGTCGACGTGACGTCGCGTTTATCGACTGCAACTTCTTCCAGTGATCGCTCGGCAATCGCCAAGCACTGGGAATGCCAGCGACGAATGGCGCCCGACGGAACGTCGTGGACGGTGGTCAGTTTTTTGGGAGTCCGTAGCCATTTGCCGGCTTCCGTACGCAAGAGTCCCAAACGCATCAGACGATCCACTGCGTCACGCACCTGTGTAGCGGGTAGCCCCAGCCGCGCGGCGAGCCAGCGACAGTCCGACTTGGCTCCATCGGTCTCCAATAGATTCA
>JAYUBV010000694.1:0-2932 GCA_043740655.1 Pseudomonadota bacterium
ATGGAGTTCTGGCCAAAAACTACAAACGCGTCAACTACCTGGATCCCACCGTTCTAAAACCGCGGACGCTAGTCTCCTTCACCGACCGGCAAAATTCGCACGTCCAGGACACGGAGCTAAGCTCCGCATCCGGCGACACCAAAATAATCATGCCCGCCCAGTAAGAGGCGGTTATTATCCGCCCATGTCGACCCTAGTGACCCCCATCCCCTGCCTTACCGATAATTATGCCTACCTCATCGAGCGTAACGGACGGGCGGTGGTCATCGACCCCAGCGAGGCCGAGCCCGTGATGAAAGTGCTGGAGGCCAAGGGACTGCGACTTGAATCGGTTTGGAACACCCACCACCACTGGGATCACGTCGGCGGTAACCGCGATCTCAAAAAGAAATACGAATGCTCGGTAGTGGGCAGCTGGACGGATCGATACCGCGTCCCCGAAATCGACACGACCTACGAAGACGGCGAGACGTTTCAGTTCGCGGGGCTCACCGTGGAGGTGCTCGCAATCCCCGGCCACACGATCGGCGCCATCGCTTACTACCTCCCCGAAATTAAATCCGTGTTCACCGGCGATACGCTTTTCATCCTGGGCTGCGGCCGTCTCTTCGAAGGCACGCCCGAGCAGATGTGGGACAGCCTCACGCTGCTAATGAACTTACCGAAGGACACGCTGATTTACTGCGGCCACGAGTACACCAAGGCCAACGCCGCGTTCGCCAAAGCGGTGTATCCGGAAGATGCCTCGATCTCACGCCACGTGCTGGAGCTGGAAACCAAACTGAATAACCTGCAACCGAGTGTGCCGGGCACCATCGAGCAGGAGCTGCTCAGCAATCCATTCCTGCGCGCCGGCTCCGCCGAACGCTTCGCGGAGCTGCGAAGTATGAAGGATAAGTTTCGGAGTTAGAGGCGTGGTGAGGCGAAGCGCGGGCCGACGCCAGGCGCGTCCAGTGGAATGAGGATGTCCGCTCTGGTTCGGAGTCATTGCGAGACGAAGCGCGGGGAATGAGGATGTCCGCTGGTTGGTAAGGGCAGGCGAAGCCCGGGGAATGAGGATGTCCGCTTTGTTGGTAATAGTGGACTGGTTGCCATCTAGCTGTCTGAGGGGTTTGTCGTCGGGCGTTCTTTAGAACGTTTCGAGCGGCGGGCGTAGCGTTGGGGGGGTGTCCGTCTTCAACTTTTTATTCGCGTATCCGAACCATCGCCTTGTCCGCGTGCGGTTTGCGTTCTTTTTTTGGGGAGCGTTTGGCGAATTTATTTGACGACTTAAATGGCTAAAAAAGAGCGCTCCGGGAATTGCGTTTTGATCTGTCCTTCTTTTTCGATCTTTTGCGTTTGGTTTCCTTCATGAGGAAGGGTTGAATTGAAATGGTGAATCGAGGTTTTTCCGCTTCGCCTAACCACCTCACCGCTCGTTAAAAAAAGCCGTGGTATTCATTTTTTTATGAATGCAGCACTTCTTCATGAGCGGGCGGTTTGTCTGGCGAAAACCTATAAGCAATCGGAATCAGGATTGCTCTCGATTTTAATCTCAATGCAGAAGGCCGATGCGTTTCGACGTTTGGATTATCCCAATCTATTCGTCTACTGCCGGCAGGCGTTGGGGTTAAGTGAATCTCAATCGAGCTATTTCTTACGGGTCGCGGTTAAATCAGAAGAAGTTCCAGCGCTAAAAGAGGCCATCGATAGGGGAACTCTCTCGCTGTCCCAAGCAAGGCGTGTCGTTAACGTGATTACTCCGGCCAATTCCAAAGAGTGGATTGAAAAAGCGGCTACCCTTCCGCAGCGCAAATTAGAACGGGCCGTCACCGTTGCTAATCCCAAAGCCGTCGTCAGGGAGAAGATTAGGCCCATCGCGCCTACGCGCAGTGAGTTACGGGTGGGGATTTCGGTGGAGCTGGAAGCTAAGCTTCAGCGTGTGCGGGAGGTTCTGGCTTCTAACAAAAAGCAGGCGGTGAGTTTGGAGGCTGCGTTAGAAGAGATGGCCGCTCTGTTTTTAAAGCACAAAGACCCCTTGGAAAAAGCTCTTCGAGTCAAATCGCCTTCCTCAGGAAGGGCTCCGGTCTCGGCCAGTCGCCATGAAGTGAACCGGCGGGACCAGGGGGTTTGTCAGGCACGGCTACCCAACGGTGAGCGCTGCCATTCGAAATTTTGGGTGGAGCAGCACCACATCGTTCCAAAGGCCCACGGAGGGCCCGACGTACCGAGTAATCTCATCACTCTTTGCAGTCAGCACCACAAAATGCAGCACCTGCCTGGCCTACATCACCGTCGGAATCACCCCATGCCACTGCCCCGATGAACAACGCAACGCGATCTAGACCGCCACCGGAAACGCCCCCGGCGCTTTCAGGTGAGCGTGTCTGGCTACCCACCGGGAATAATCTCTTTGAGACGTCACCCTCGCAATGCCGGTTCCAATACGGGAAATACTTTAGGATCGGAGTCGTTTCGTCCCCGGATTTTTTGGCCCTGTCATCAGGCGTTAACTGTTTGCTGGGCCTAAATTAGATATCGCACCCTGGCATTAGCCTTGCTCACTACAAAGGTTGTGAGGACTAGCTCGTATGGGCTGCCGTCTCTTCAGCTGCGCGACTTCACGTTCCCCGTTCACGGTGGATCCACCCGAGCTTCGTATTTATTAAAAGGGGGACCGTTTCATGCCACTTACGTCACGTCTCAAATTCACCAAAACCCTCGTCGCCATTGGGTTGTCTACCTGGTTGGGAGGCTGCGCTAAAGTAGGGGAACTCGATCCCAATAGCCGCAACCTCGTCACACTGGGAGGCTCCGATAAACGTCAGACCATCGGCGAGGAGGGCCAGAAGTTTGACGTGTTGAACGGTGGCCAGCTCCAGAAAGAAATCGCCAAAGGGGCGATCCTCGATCCGAAATCCGACGCCGGTAAAAAGGCGCTGGACCGTATGCT
>JAYUBV010000695.1:0-9546 GCA_043740655.1 Pseudomonadota bacterium
GCGTCGATGGCGCAGGGGCCCATGCCGCGTGATTTAATCCTGATGGCGCAACTGTTTAAAGCGCAAGGATCGGCCGACGAATTTCGGGCGTACCGCAAACAGGCTGAGGAATGGCTGCGCAAAGAGCTTAAGCAAGGGCGATATGGGCACCGCCTCGAGCTAGTGCAAGCCCTGTTGCTCGACGACAAAACGGCCGAGAGCGACGAAGTTTTGTCCCTGCTGAAAGAGGAAGTGCACGTCCGGCAAACCGCGGAGCTTTACGCGCTATGGGCCCAGGCGCACGCGGTGAGGCGGGAATGGAAGCCGGCCCACATGATGGCGTTAGAGGCCGTGAGTGCCGGCGGTGCCTATGCCAGCTACTTCCGTGCGCTCAAGGAAATAGAAACGGAGCTAGGCGACGGCCCCCGGGCCAAACTTTACTCGGCGATGATGAGCGTTCGTTAGTGATCGCTACAGCTTGTCGGCGGGATCGATCAGGATGCGATTGTCTTCCCACCGGATAGAGGTAATCAGTACGTCGAATTTGTCGCCCAGCGTTAGCATCTTCTTGCTACCGAGGTAGACGCGGTACTTTTCTTCGTCAAAGGTCACGCTGCCGGGCAGGCGGTCAAACTCCAGCATACCGTCCGCGCCGGTGCCGTCCAGATTCATGAAAAGGCCCTTGGAGCTCATTCCGGTGATTTGGGCGGGCACTACCTGTCCCAGCTTTGGTTTGAAGTACCAGCACTGCTTGCGGGCCACGACCCACCGTTCCGCTTGCGCTGCATTCCGTTCGCGCGCCGAGCAATGCTGACCCAGCACGTAAAGATCGTCTTCGCGATTTCCGCCCGATCCGCCCTTGGATCCGCGTTCTTGGTAGAGCAGGGCTTTCATACCGCGATGCACGACAAGATCGGGATAACGACGAATCGGCGAGGTGAAGTGGCAGTAATCTTCCAACGCCAGGCCAAAGTGGCCCAGCGGTTCCGGAGTGTAACTCGCCTGCTTCTGGCTGCGCAGAATCAAATAGTTGAGAGGTCCGGCCTTCGGGTTGTCGTTCAGCTGTTTTAGCAGCGCGTGGAAATCCGGCGGGGTTAAGTCCTTTAGACGGAAACTAAATCCCATCGCTTTGAACAGGCCGTTCAATTCGTCGAGGGCCTTGGGGTCGGGTGCCTCGTGCACGCGGTAGAGGGCAGGCTCCCGCGCTTCGCGCAAGGCTTTGGCCACCACGCGGTTGGCGGCAACCATGAACTCTTCGATCCACTTGTTCGTTTCAAAAGAGGGGTAGGGGCCAATCTTGGTCGGGTTGCCGTCGCGGTCGACCTCAACCTTGTTCTCGGGCAGCACGAAGTCCAGCGTGCCGCGCCTCTCCCGCTGAACGAGCATCTTTTTGAAAAGAGTGCGCATCGGCTTTAGATACTTCTCGAACTGATTGTCTTTGCCTTCGGCGTATTCGTTGGCTTGCTGGTAAGTCAGCCGTTCGCGCGTTTCGATCACGCCGTCGTAAAAGAGGCTGTGGACGATGTTGGCTTCGCGATCGAAATGAATCTCGGCGCAGAGCGAGAGCTTTTTCTCGCGCGGCCTCAGACTGCAAAGATCGTTGCTGAGCGACTCGGGCAACATCGGGATACACGTGCCGGGAAGGTACACGCTAGTACCGCGGCGTTTGGCATCTTTCTCCAGCGCACTACCGGGCGTGACGAAGAACGCCACGTCCGCAATGGCGACGTAAAGGATGAACGCCACGTCTCCTCCCGTCGGAGTCGCGACGTAAACGGCGTCGTCAAAATCTTTGGCGTCGGGTCCGTCGATGGTCACGAAGTCCAGCATCGTCAAGTCGCGGCGTTGCCCTTTTTCGACCGGTCGTCCGACGGTATCTTCGATCTCTCGGCGCGCCTGCAGCCGCTTGGTGACCGCTTCGTCCAAAGCTTCACGCGTGAAATCGGTGGGCAAACCGAACTCCGCGATCGCCATTGTCATATCGTGCGACGGGAGTAGGTTCTTGCCAAAATTTTCTTTGATGCGGACGGTGCCCGGCATCTGGCTGGTGGGGTACTGGACTATTTCGGCGAGCACCCACTGGCCGTCCTCGACCCGCTCACTTTCCAAAACCCAGAGGTAGTCGTGCGACAACGTGCGTACGAAAAAGTCCCCGTTCTGCGAGACGATCTCGCCGACCGCTTGAGTTTTGGCGCGATCCACCACGTTATGAATCACGGCCTGCGGCTTGTGACCGCCGCGGCGGACGCTGAACTCTACGATGTCACCGGCCATCAACTGCAGGGCGTCTTCCAGGGAGACGAAAGCGTCGGCAATCCCTCTTTGCTCGGGAATGATGAAAGCAAAACCTTTGGGGCTCTTCTGAACCCGGCCCCGCAATTTAGTGGGGGAGACGAACCCGCCGCGTGCCCCGCCGCCGTCGCCGGAATCGCGTCCGCCGCGTGACCTACCTCTACCGGCACCACCTCCGGCTTGTGGTTCTTGACGATTGCGTCGCGAGGAGCCGGAGCCGCCGCCGTTACGTTTGCCGCCACCGCCACCGTGAGAGGAAGTTTTTTTTGAGGATTTTTGCTGGGGGCGCTTGGAACGGCCGCCGCCCGAAGATCGGTTTCTAGCCATGGCCCCACTCTAACGCGAGAGGAGGTAGTTGGCTCTTTAAATTACTTTTTGTAAGCGGGCTCGCGAACGCTGTCGCCGCCGTTGCCGGTCAACATCGGACGGTCCTCGCGGAACGAGATGCTGGCTTCCACCTGCGCGGTCGACGGGTAACAAACGATGGCGCTGGCCGACTGCACTTTGGCGTGGGTGTTTTGGATGTCCATGCGGACCTCTTCACCTGTGCTCGACATGCGTTTGTTTTTGAAGAAGACGCTTAAACCGACTTGCGCGCTGGCCGGGAAGCAGAGGTAATCCGTGTCTCGATGCGACGACGACATCATGGCGTCGTAGTGAGGTTCGGCGGGAACCGGAGGCAACGGGAGGTTTTGGCCCAAAGTCTGGCTGCGACGTGATTTTCTCGTCGGCTTCGGCGTTGTCGGAGCGGAGAAAATGCTGCGCGGCTCGTTCGTCGCGGCGGTGTTTCCCGGACCGGAGGCTGCGGCGGCTGCGGCGGCCGCGGCCAAAGCACCGGCGTCTTTCGACGTGCCGACGCCGGGTTTCTTCTCGGCGACAGGTTCGGGATTTAAAAGCGCGGGGGCCGGAGCGGGAGCTTTATTCGGAGTGGGGACGACGGCTTTGACCGGCGCGGCCAGGTCGGCGGTTTTCGCCGGAGCGGCCTTTTCCACTTTCTCGTCCGCGTCGGTCGCATCGGGAGCCGATGCGCGAATCGCATTGCGCTCGGTCGTCGAGGGGAACACGTCGACGACTAAACGGGTCGGCTTCTCGAGCCACGAGGCCTCGGCAACCGCACCGTCTTTTTTAAAACCAATCTTCATCGAAAAGCCATTGCCCGAACTATCGGAGAGAACGTCCAAATTGCCCATAAGGGCGGATTTGGACCCGTACGCTTCGGCAATTTTTCCTTCGTTTATGTTACCGCCGAGCGAGACGCCGTTCACGACGACCGTGACTTCTTTGCCGGAGGCGGCGGGGACGACGGTAGGCGAGGGGCTTGCCGCGCCGCCGCTATCTTTGCGGTCGAACTCGATGACGAACCGTTCATAATTCTTTTGCGAGTGCTTCCGCCAGCGCGACGACTTTACCTCGACCTTGTAGCCGGCACTCGCCGCTACGGGTTTTGGAGCCGGTGCTGCTGCGGCCTTGTGGTCGGCCGCATAAAGACTTCCGACCGTAAACCAGGACGCCGTAATTAGGGCGATAGTGGTGCGCTTCATAGTTTTCTCCCGTTACTCCTAACTTTTCGGTGGGCCGTGATAAAATCTTTAGTAAATGCAAAAAGCCTTTAGACTCCCCCTAACCCTACTTTTGGCCTGGACCAGTTTTTTGGGCGGCTGCGCGTCCGAGGGACCCACGCGCGACATGCGGCCCGAAGACGGCGCCGTATCGGCGTCCTCTTTTATGGAGGCGCCGAAACCGTCACCTTCGCTTAGCCAGCTGTTAGCTACGCTAAGGGGACATGGCTACGACGGGGTGGGGCTCGAGTTTGAGGGGGATACGACGCTGGAGTTTCTGAACAAAGTTTTCCAAAGCCCGCGCGCGGCGAATCGTCGGATCAAGCTGACCTATACGGGGCTGGCGCTCAGTTACGATCCGAAGCACGAATCGCTGACCGTAGGCGGAACTTCCGATCTCGAGGCAGTGCTGAAGTACATTGAGAAGCACATCCCCGTGCGCTTGCCGCCCAGTACTCCCGCGACGACTCCGGCCACGGCCCCCGCTCCGAAATAGTTACGGCTGCGGTGCGGTCATCATAGAAGAAGTTCTATCCGATAAGTGATCTGTGACCCCCAGGCTTTTTTACGTATTCATCCGCGACCTGTTCCAGGTTCTCCCCCGTAGTTCGAAGGAGGAGTGGGGAGAGGTTCGCCAGTTAAAGGCCGAGCTGCCCACCGTGATTTTGGTTTCTGGATTCGCGGCGACCCGCCGATCGCTTTCGGTGGTGCGCAAACGGTTGCAGCGTGATGGTTTCAACGTGCTGATCCTGGCCCTCGATTGGGAATCACTCGCCTTAGGTTTCAGTGGCCTGTTGCCCATGGCGCTGAAGCTGTCGTCGCTCATCCTCTCGATCAAGAAGGACAGGGTTTTGTCGCGATCCCCGCTTTACCTCCTGGCGCATTCGGCGGGCGGGCCCATCTGCCGTTACTACGTGCAGGTGCTCGGCGGATCGCACTACACGGAAGGTCTCATCACGATGGGCACTCCGCATAAGGGTACTTGGGTCGCGGGGCTTGGCCTGTTCACCCATTTATTTCTTAAAGCGAAGTGCCTATGGGACATGCTGCCGTGGTCGCAGCTAATCCACCAGATAAACCGTGCCCCCTGGCCGCAAGGTTTTCCATTACTGTCGATCCAATCGCGCGGCGACTACCTGAGCTATCCCAGTGCCGGACAGCTCCCTCAAAAGTTTTATAACGGTGAAGCGCCGGTCGAGAAAAAGATTGTGGGCGGGCTCTCCCACAGCGAGCTTCTCCGCAGCAAACGCATCTACGCCATCGTGCTAGAAGAGATTCGCAAACGGCTACCGCCATCTGAATCGGCCACGCCGATCCTTACCGTGCTGACGGACTAGCTCTGATCGTTAGAGGCGCCTCGTGGGCATACGAGGCGCCTCGCACTTATAAGCTCCCGACTCAGAGGGACCCGGGCCGAATTCCAAATTCAGCCCCAACCCAGCTCTTTTTGGTGTCCGCCGTGCTGGTCACTTTGGTGACCACCGGGCTGGTCACTTTGGTGTCCACCGGGCTGGTCACTTTGGTGTCCACCGGGCTGGTCACTTTGGTGACCACCGGGCTGGTCACTTTGGTGTCCACCGGGATCGTCACTTTGGTGTCCACCGGGATGGTCACTTTGGTGTCCACCAAATGGACCGCGGGCGGTGGGGGAATGAACTGCGGACGGTTTGCTTTTATAGAGGTGCTGTCTACGAGACTCGTTGACGGTCTCGGCACGGAGCCCACCGCTGCCTGCGGGGCCACGGATACCTTAGTGGACCCTGGTTGAAATCGCTCGCCACAGCCCGTCGCGGCCATCAGGATTACAAGAAAGAGTGCATCGTTGAATAAAGTTTTCATTGGTTTACTCCGTGTAACAAATGGGGTCGTTAAAGAAATCGCAGTGGTACCGGGGGGCCCCTGCGGCTTCCGCCTGATCCGAGTACAACGAGATGGTGTTGCAAGTCTGGGTTAGCGCCCGCTTGGCGGCTACTACGCCCCCATGATCCTGCGACCTCCAGGAGCCGACCTCATTCACGAAGAGTGTGGCGTGATTGAGATTGGCTTGGGAAAACAGACGACCATCAAAAAATCCCGATCCGAATGCCGTGCCAATACGTTGCGGCGTAGCATATAGGGGGTCCTCCGCGAGGATGTTTACTTTGCACATATACTTCGTCTCCGCCCCCGCGAAAGACGGTGTTCCCATTAGCACCACTAGACCAAGTAAGACCCATTGCAGTTTCATCGTTGCCTCCGTTGTGTGTTTTGAATCGTTGCTTCCGTAGTTCTATTAAATCGAGAAAGGATGGAGATTTCATGTACGCCGCCCGCCTGAAAAAGGAACAGGTTGACCATGGCGGCACTAATTTTAAAGCTAACAAAATTCGGGGTGGTTTTCATAAGGTGCATATCCAAGTTGTGATTAATACTGACTTCTAAGACCAGTATTCCCGAAGTCTGCAGCGCAGTGACCTAATAACTTGGCGCGATAGCACCTAGCTTCCGGGGCGGGGAGACGATCTAGAGCGCTAAGGCATAACCGACGCAGCACCACGTCGCTACGCGCCATTTTCGGGCCTCAGTTTCCTAGCCCAAAGTACCGAAAACGTAAGGGGAATCGAGTACCTATGAAGCTGTCTATTCTCTTCGTCGAAGATGACCCTAATATCGCCCGCGTAGTCACGCGCGCGCTCCAAGAAGACGGGTACGCCGTGACGACGTTAGGCACGGTGGGGGAAGCCGTGAAGGCCATTAACGACGCACGATTTCAGCTCCTGCTGATGGACGTCGGGCTGCCCGACGGGAACGGCTTTGATCTTTGCCGCAAGCTACGCTCGGAAGGAATTCATACCCCGGTATTTTTTCTCACCGCACGGGCAGACGAGGAATCGGCGGTAAAGGGGCTCGCGTTAGGCGCCGAGGATTACATTCGCAAGCCCTTCGGAAAACACGAACTACTGGCGCGCATCCGCAGACGCCTTAAGGGAGTACGGGGCGAACTCCACTTAGGAAAACTTGGGATCGATCTCGATAAGAATAGGGTCACCTATAACGGCGAGGAGATCGCCGTGACTCCGAGTGAGCTCGCGATCCTAGCCCTGCTGATGAATAGCCCCGGCGAAGCGATAAGCCGCGAAACCATGTTGAGTTCCATCGCGCAGGAAGAGGATGCCGCGTTCGAACGCGTCGTCGACTCCCACGTGAGTCACTTAAGAGCGAAGCTCAAGCGGGCGGGAATCAAAGAGGTCGAAATCACCCCCGTCTACGGCACGGGATACCGCATCGGAAAGAAAGGATGAAACTCTCACTTTCAGGTCGCCTGTTGATTCTCTTTTTTGTTCTGGTCAGCGTCGTACTGATCGGCAGTAATCGGCTCCTGTCTCGCCAAGCCGTCCGCCCGAGCGGCCCGTCAATTTGGATCGTGGATCAGAGCGGAAACGTTTTTTATTACAACCAGCGCCAAGATTTGCCCGTCCCCTGGGATACCTTGCCTCACCCCCAGTCTGTCGGGGGTTCCTTGATTTACGACGGCGAGGAGCGGTCACGGCTTGCGATCCGCGTAACTCGTCTTCAACACGTTGGGGGGCCGGATCGCTTCCTGGTGGCGCAGCGCCCACGAGCTTTCCTTCAAGGCCCTTTCTGGGGCCGGCGCCTGGGATTGATATTCCTGGCGGTGTTCGCCCCGGTCGCGCTCGCGGCCGTTTACCTTCGACGCCGGTCGGCCTCCGTGAGAAAGGTGCTCGGCGAATGGGAAAGGGGCAATCTCAAGGCGAGATTTTCCGTCAATCACACCGACGAGTTGGGGCGGATGATGGTGCAGTTCGACCGGATGGCTGACCGAGTTGAGCAACTCGTGGAGAAATTGCGCACGGCCGAGCAGGCCAGGGTGCAGCTTCTGAGCGAGCTGGCGCATGACATCAGGACACCGCTCACCTCCCTCCGTTTCGCGGTCGAGTCCCTCTCGGAAGACAATAGGTCGGATGCGGATGCGCTAGAGGACAAATTGCTTGCCCTCCAAGAACTGAACTATTTCGAGAGTCTGGTGGAGGACCTCTTTCTGCTCGCTCAGATGGACGACACGGGCTCGGAGAAAAAGAACCAGCTCGTGGAGCCGGCGGGGATCCTGCAATCCGAAATCGAGCGGCTGCGCAAATTGGATGCCCGAAAGCTGGCCTGGGAGGTGGTTGACGACGTGCAAGGCCAGGCGCGCCTTCGCGGGGATGCGTACCTCATTAAGCGGTTGTTCAGGAACGTGTTTGAGAATGCTCGGACCCACGCACGGAAAAAGCTCGAGGTGCGGCTCCGGGTAATCGACAATTCAATGTTTGAACTGACGGTGCGCGACGACGGTCCGGGTTTTTCCAAAGAGGCGTTGAGCAACTTCGGCATTCGCCGCCAAACCCGCTTCATCGATCCGGCTGCCGGCGGTCGAGCCTCCCTTGGCTTGGGGTCGGTCATCCTTAAGACGATTGCCACCCTCTACCGTGGCGCCGTAAATGCCCGCAATTGGGATCTACCTAACGGGGAAGTCGGGGGCGCCGAGGTAAAAATTGTCATCGCCTTATCCGTTAGCGATGAATCCAATGTTCAAATGCCACGGCCCCTTTTAAAAAGCGCTTAGCCGCAAAAAGCGAAATTGCCCAAGGCGCTTACCCAATGATGTCTTCGCCGCCGTCCACGCCGAGCGTGTTGCCGGTTAGCCAGGCCGCTTCGTCCAGCACCAGTAGCTGCAGCATGCGGCCGATGTCACGCGGGGTCGTCAAACGGCCGCCGGGATTGCGCGCCGTAGCGCTCTCGATCATCTGCTCGTTACCGGGAATCTTACGCAGTGCCGGCGTATCCGTCACACCCGCGCGGACCGCGTTGACCGCGATGCCCTCTTTGCCAAGCTCCAGCGCTAACTGGCGGCAATGCGATTCCAACGCCGCCTTCGCCGCAGAAACCGCGCCGTAGGTCGGCCACACGCGCGTGCCACCCGACGAGGTCATTGCGAAGACGCGCGCGCCTTTTTTCAAAAGTTTTTTCTCGAAGAGGTCCTGCGTCCAATAGACGAGGCTGTTCGCCATCACGTCGAGCGTCATCTCCATCTGTTCCTTGGAGATACGTTCTTTGGAGTCGGTAGCGGTAAAAGGCTTCAGCGTGCCGAACGCTAGCGAGTGCACCAAACAGTGGATGCCACCTTCGGTCTCTTTTTCGATCTGGGCGAGAACTTCTCCGCGCTTCCCGGAGTCGGCCGCGTTCACGTTGAAGAAGATGGCCTTGGTTCCCTGCGCGCGAATCTTAGCCAGAACCTCTTCCGCGTGGGGAAGGGTGCCTTTACGATCTAGGTGTACGCCCACGATGTTCATTCCGACTTCCGAAAGGGCTAGCGAGATTGCCTCGCCGAATCCGCTAGAGGATCCCAGAACCAACGCCCACTTACCTTTCACATTACTTAGCGCCACCGCTTACTCCTTCTTCATCCATCAACCCTTTTTGGGCTCTTCTTTTTTTGCTTCGGGTTTCTGCTCCGGCTGAACCAGATCCGCCTTCTTCAGATTCAAAGACTTCAGCTCAGAATCATTGATGGTGAACGGGATGGGAATATCGTTCCGCTCCACCGTCACCAGCTTATTCTGCGATTTACCAAACTTCAGGATGGCCACCTCGACCTCGGCCCCCTCATCCTTTTTGGCATCGGCGGGAGCCTTGGCGTCCGCCGGCTTAGCGGCCTGCTTTTCAAACAGCCGAATCG
>JAYUBV010000696.1:0-2919 GCA_043740655.1 Pseudomonadota bacterium
CTTTGGCTGGCTTCGGCGGTAAGACCGTTATCGCCATCCTCTTCATCGCGACCTACACGGTGGCGAACGGGTTCGCGGTGAGCATCGGCGGGAAGCTGCAAACGATCATGACCGGGGTGAAGTCGTTTTTGATCTTAGGCCTCGCGGTGGGAATTCTCTGCGCGGTGCCGTCGCGCGCGAGCCATCTCTTGCCGTTGTCGTTTCATTCTGCGGGTGGGATCAGCGCATTCGGCAGCGCGATGCTGGCCGCACTTTGGGCGTACGACGGGTGGAACAATTTACCGATGGCGGCGGGGGAAGTGAAAAACGCGTCCCGCAATGTGCCGCTGGCGCTGGCGATCGGCACCGGGCTCGTGCTGACGCTGTACGGATTACTCAACGTGGCCTATTTCTACGCGCTGCCGTTTGCCGAAGTGGCGCTATCCAATTCGTCGGCCTATCCCCAAAGTTTGCCGGTGGCCACGCGGGCAGCGATGTCGTTTCTGGGCCCGGCCGCGGTAGGCGCGCTGTCGATTGCATTCGTCGTGTCGGCGTTAGGGGCGATGAACGGTTCTATTCTGACGGGCGCGCGAGTTCCCTACGCCATGGCGCTCGACGGAAACTTCTTCTCCTTCTTTGCGCACGTTAGCCCCAAGAGCCACGTGCCGATCTACTCGGTGGCGACGCAAGGCTTTTGGGCCGGCTGTTTGGCGTTGTCGGGTACGTTCGATCAGCTGACGGACGCGGTGGTTTTCTCGTCCTGGATCTTTTACGGGCTGGTCACCTTCGCGGTGTTTAAACTTCGCCGGCGTACCGACGTACCGCAGGCCACGTTCAAGACGTGGGGTTACCCGGTGGTGCCCGCCCTCTTTCTGCTGTCGACGGTCTTTCTGCTCGTAAACACGGTGCTCACCACTCCGAAAGAGACGGGTTTGGGGCTAGCGCTGATTGGGGCGGGCGTTCCCGCGTTCTACTTTTTCAAACGACGAAAAGCGCTGTCGAAAATTTAGACGATTCACACAGTGCGCCGGGCCGAAACCGGTGGCCTATTGCTTGCAAAATTAGGGGCTAAATCTTCAACTACCTGGGCAGGTACATCATGACGGGCATCCGGAACGGGCTATTCCTCACTCTGATTTCCTTTGCATTCAGTAGCGCACTTTTCGCGTGGCCCACGCCAACACCGACGCCAACTGCTTCAGTAAGCCCCGCGATCGAGGGAATCAACGCGATGATCGGGGCCATCTCGCCCGCGATCAGTCCGACACCACAAGCCAACGCGGAAATGACAATTGCGCCGGTGACTTCCCAAGCGCAGATTTCGATGTCCCCGACTCCGATGCCGACCTCAGCTCCGGCTCCCGGAATCGTATCGCTCCCGGGCTTCAAGCAGGTGGTGCCGTCCATAACCTTTGTGAACATGCCGATGACGACTCCGACAACGCTCGCCGGACTAACCAGCTGCTCAGGAGTCACCTATTATTACGACCCGGCCACGCATCGGTCTTTTTACTGGAACCCGGCTGATAAGACTTGGGGGCCGACTTTGGTCCCAATTCAGGGAACGATGAACCTGCCCCCGTGTCAGGTTACGTGGCAAAACGGCGCTTACTATTACTACAACCCTTTCACCAGTAATTGCTGGGTCTACGCAAACGGCGCCTGGGTCCTTTATTCGCAGCCATAAAGCTGCTCCGCCGGCCCTTCTAACTTCACGCGTTTGGTTTCCTTGGCGACTCGGCGATCGAAGCCGACGAGGTAGCTACCGTCTGATCCAAAGATCGAACGCTGCACCATCCAAAACGAATCCGCGCGGCAGCTCAGGCTGTCGATGAAGTAATTATCGGGGGCGGCGTACTGGCGCTTAGGCTTTGCCCCGGGCACGAGCTCGTCGATGAAGGAAAATACCGGCACCGTGTAAGGCGGCGTCGGCAAATCGCGGGCGGCCAACATGTGGTCCCCCTCTTCGCACTGGTCGAAGAAAAGACCGCGCTGTCCCCACGAGAAAACGGAAGCTTCAGAACCGTCGGGGAGAAACCGTTTTACCATCGGCGTGGTGCTTAACCCCACCGCCGACGTGGAGTAACCCACCCACGCTTCGTCGGTTCCGGAGTGCACGTGCAAACGGGGATTGGCCCAGATGACGTTGGCCGAGGCTACGGGAATTTCTTTTTTCAAATTAAGCTGCGGGTCGAACCGCCGCAGCCAAATGCGATTGGCCGTGGAGTCGAGGAACAATCCCCAGACCGCGTCGGCGCTCGATTCCAAGCGCAGTAGCTTGTCGGCATCGGCAATCGAAAAGGTCGTGGCGACTTGGCCTTCGGCGGTACGCTTCTGCAGCTCGCCGTTTTGGGTAAGAACGAAAAAGTGGCCGTCGCTCAGATACGAAACGATCGCCCCGGCGGAGACCTTCAGCGTTTTCACCGGCGACAAATCCGAGTTGAGGTAGGACGACAGCGTTCCGTCCGACGACATCAACCAAAGCCGGCACCCTTTCGGGTCAAACGCGTGGGACACGTTTCTTTGGGTGGGGACAGAGCCCATCTCCGCTTCGCTCCACTGCGCGAGATAATTTTTCCCCACGATCCATCCGCGGTAAGCATCGGCTTTGGCGAAAGTAGACGACAGAAGCAAAACGGCGGCGAGGAAAGTAATTTTCATGGGAGTAACGGTACCCCGTCGGCGGCCAATAAAAAAGGCCCCCTCTATTCCACGGGTTTGCTTCGCTCCGCTCGCAAGACAGGCGTTGTCATTGCGAGAAGCGGAGCTTCGAAGCAATCCCGTGGCACAAGCACCAACGACTATTCCCTATCGAGTTCAAACACCATTCCGTTTCCATCTAGACCGCCGAAGAGCGAGACTTCGCCCATCAGCTCGCTTTGGAAACCGCGGCCCACCGGTTCCAATTTAATGTAACCCAGACGCCCCATTCTCAGGTCG
>JAYUBV010000697.1:0-2918 GCA_043740655.1 Pseudomonadota bacterium
GGTTTGAACCGCCAAAAAAAAGCCCCGGTGCTCATCGGGCACCGGGGCTTTTGTAATTCAGATTTTCTTTAAGCTTAGTAGTCGTAAGCGCCGGGCGTGTAGTTACTCTTTTGATTTCCGCCCTGGGGCATCGTGGGTAGCGGCTGCGTAATCGTTCCGCCCTGTCCTAGCTGAGGCTGACCCCCGTTCTGTACTTGGGGCTGACCCCCGTTTTGTACTTGAGGCTGACCCCCGTTCTGTACTTGGGGCTGACCCCCGTTCTGTACTTGAGGTTGACCCCCGTTTTGTACTTGAGGCTGACCACCGTTTTGTACTTGAGGCTGACCACCGTTATTCAACGGCTGCGGTCCGTAAACTTGTTGTCCGCCACCGTTACCCGGAGTGTAAGGCTGTACGAAGTTACCGCCGTTTCCGCCGCTGCCCCCGTAGTTTCCGCCTCCGGAATTGTTCACTGCACCGCCGGAGTAGCCTCCGCCAGAGTAATTACCGCCACCGGCGGCCGGATTCAGGTAACCTTGGTCGATAACGTTCCAGCGATTGTTCCACACTGCGGTCTGGTACATCGGATTGTACTGGGCCGGAGCTTCCATACGACGAACCTGTTGGTCCGGGAACATCACCTTCTCGTTAGCGTAGTACGGGAACAGAACTTCTTGCCGTCCCTGCGCCATCACGTTGATGCGGACGGGAGCGAACGTGCATTCGATACAGTTGCGACCGATCGGGAAGCGGAAGGCTGCCGCGTAACGAATGGCGTACATCAAGTTTTGAACTTCTGCGGCGTTGCGCTCAAGTAGCTGCAGGCGCTTAACCAGCAACGCTCGGTTGCGGAGAGGTTGCGGAAGCTGTGGTAACAACAGACCCCGGCGAAGGGATTCGATGTAGAAGTAGGTCGCCGATATGGCGTTGAAGTAAGTAAAGTTAACTTGTTCGAACTGAGCCGCGAGATCGGGACTGGGGCCCACGTTCATCGCGATGTCGTACAAGCCGATCACCTTCATGCGGAAGGTGTAGGCCAGCTGACCGACCATATAGCCTACGACGTCCGGATCTTGAGGACGACGAACTGCCGCTATCACATCCGTATAGAAGCTAGCGGCCCAGCAAGGCTGCGCGATGATCCCCTGAATCACCGCTTGTTCAACGCGAAAGCCGCTCGCGCGGGTCAAGTTGATGTTGGTGACGAGCATGTCACTGTGGTGAACCAAATGCTCGAGCATCAGCTCGGGATTCGGAATGTTGATGTACCCGTGTCCGGGAAAGTTTCCGGGTTCTGCCTGCGCCGGCATGACCGTAATCGCAAACGCAATAGTAGATAGAAGACCGAATAAACGGGCTCGCATTCGTGTAACTCCTTAAAAAGTCGTTGTGTTGAAGGGCGTCTGCTTACGGACAGCAATTGAATGTGTTGGGGACCTGGCAAGTTATAAGGGGTTAGACGCCACGTGTCAAAGAGCAAGATTTGTCACTCGCGGATTAACCAAAGAAATTAGGGGCTTTCCCCGTAAAGAATTTTGGGGTGTGTTAGATTGGAAAATTACCGTTAGAGGGATCCTAGTCGTGGAAATCAAAGCAGTACGCGGAATGAACGACCTGTTCGGCACCGAACTTCAACGGTGGCAGGCGGTCGAAAACAAGCTCCGCGAGGGGATGACCAATTTCGGCTATAGCGAAATCCGCACGCCTTCTTTAGAGAAAATTGAAGTTTTCAAAGCGGTGGGCGACGAGACTGACATCGTGGAAAAGCAGATGTACCAGGTGCAGGATCGCGGGGCTCACCCCGATTCCAAGCCCGAGATTTTGGTGATGCGTCCAGAAGGGACCGCGGGATTTATCCGCGCCGTAATGGAGCACGGTCTGGCCAATACCGGCCACGTCTCCCGCTTCTATTACCTGGGACCCATGTTCCGTTACGAGCGTCCGCAGAAGGGGCGCCTGCGGCAGTTTCACCAGCTGGGCGCCGAGCTGATCTATGACGGGTCGGCCGAGGCGGACGCCGAGCTGATTATCTTGCTCGACTACCTGCTGAAGAGCGTGGGGTTAAAGTCCGAGAATTACGAAATCCGTATCAACAGCGTGGGCTGTAAAGATTGTCGGCCGGCGTACCGCGAAAAACTTATCGCGTACTTCAAGCCGCACTTCGCAGAGCTTTGCGAGAACTGCCAACGCCGTCTCGAACGGGCGCCGATGCGCATTTTGGATTGCAAGGGTGAGGCTTGTAAAAAGCTCTCGGAAAACGCTCCGCTCGGCATCAATAATTTGGATGAGCCGTGTCGCTTGCAGCACGCACGCGTGAAGGAATGCCTCGCCGCCGAAGGGGTGACCTTCCTGGAGGACCCGTACATCGTGCGCGGCCTTGATTACTACTGCCGGACCGCCTTTGAATTCACGTCTAACCTACTCGGTGCGCAGAGCGCACTGGGTGGCGGCGGACGCTACGACGGCCTTTCGGCACGTTTCGGGAAGTTAGATTTCCCGTCGGTCGGCTGGGCAATCGGCATGGAACGCGTGATGCTGGCGTTAGACGCCGTACAGGCGAAGCTAGGTGAGACGAAACAACCCGTGGCGTTTCTGGCGCCGATGGGCGCCGCCGCCTTTGATAAACTATTTCCGCTGAGCATGAAGTTAAAAAAGCAGGGCGTGCACGTGGAGATGTCCTACGAAAAAGAGAAGGGGCTTAAGTGGCTCCTGAAGCAGGCGGATCGCGTGGGCGCGGGCGTAGCGGTGATCGTGGGTGACCACGAACTAGGTTCCGGCCAGTCCATCGTGAAAGAGCTCGCCACTGGCCAGCAGAAGAACGTAGCCATCGCGGATTTAGAAAATGAATTACTGTCCATGAAAGGGAGAGAGCCCCGTGCGAATTAAGAGAACTCACTACTCGGGCCAACTCAACGAAAAGAATGTAGGCCAGACGGTCC
>JAYUBV010000698.1:0-9511 GCA_043740655.1 Pseudomonadota bacterium
TTACAGCCGTCAGCTTTGATCCGAGAGACTCTTTTTTTTTCACCCCCTCCCCCCGGAGCGACCAATCGGAACGGTTTCAAATACTTATCCTGTCCTGACCCTGGACAGAGGCCCGGAGAGAACAGAAGTCATTGATATTGCACAACTTAACAAGTATGAATTGGACGTTATGACCACCCCCACTCCAAACCGCCCCTATAAGGCCATTGCCCTGCTTTCTGGCGGGCTGGATAGCCTATTGGCCGCGCGACTCGTTCAAGAGCAAGGGGTAGAGGTCACGGGGCTACACCTGCTGTCCCCGTTCGGCTGCCGCGAAGATGTGCAAAAGAGCGCCGATGCCTTGGCCATTCCGCTCATCGTTAAGGAAAAGGGGCCGGCTTACCTCGACCTCGTACAGAACCCGCGCTTTGGTTACGGCAAGAATATGAACCCATGCATCGACTGCCGCATCTTCATGTTTCAATTGGCGGACGTCGTACGGCAGGAAAGCGGCGCCGATTTTATCGTAACCGGTGAAGTGCTCGGGCAGAGGCCAATGTCCCAGCACCGCCACGCCTTTAACCTGATCGATAAAGAGAGCCCGGTGGAAGGGCTAGTGGTGCGGCCGTTATCGGCGGGGGTGCTCGCCCCCACGATCCCCGAGCAAAACGGCTGGGTGCAACGCGATCAATTTTTGAAGCTCTCCGGCCGCGGCCGCAAAGCCCAGTTCGAGCTTGCGGAAAAATTTGGTTTAAAAGAGTATTCGTCCCCCGGGGGCGGTTGTCTGCTCACCGACGCCAATTTTTCTAATCGCCTCCGAGATTTTTTCGACCAGCCGACGTTTGCCGACGAGACGCAGAAGCTGGGCCAGGGCGAACTGCTCGCGGTGGGCCGCTACTTCCGTTTTTCGCCGGAGACGCGTATTGGACTGGGACGCGATCAACCCGAGAACCGGGCCTACAAGGAAAAGGCAATGCGCGCGGGTGGCCTGCGCATGGATAGCGTTCACTCCGGCCCCACGGCCGTTATCTTTGGCAAAGTTACCGACGAGGCCAAGCATGCCGCCGCCGGATTAATCGCGTATTACAGCGACAAAGTTACCGCCGAAGCGGAATTCTTTTTTGACGGCGGATCGGAGCGTTTCCATTCGCAGCGAAGCATCTCCGACGACGAGATCAAGCAAATGCGGATCGGGGTTAAATGATGTTGAACCATTCCATCAAACAAAAGCTCATCGTAGCGCTCGACTATGACAATCCTGAGAAGGCATTTCGCCTCGTGGATGAGTTGGGCGATCTCGTCGACTGGTACAAGCTGGGGCCGATGAGTTTCGCGCAGGAAGGCCTCCAGTTGATTCGTCACCTGCACAAATGCCACAAAAAGATTTTTCTCGATTTGAAGATTTTGGACATCCCCAATGTCGTCGAGCGCACCGTGAAATCGTACGGCGATCTCGGCGTGGACTGCGCCACCGTTCATTGCATTGGCGGACGCAAAATGCTGGAAGCGGCGGGACGCGGATGCCGCGGCACGAACATCCGCCTGTTCGGCATCACCCTAATCACCTCAATGCCGGAGTTGGAATCTGAAACCTTCGGCCACAGCGAACCGAATCAGGTGACGGTAGAACGCCTCATGCAGATGGCGGTCGAAACGCGTTTGTCGGGTATTCTATGTTCCCCCAACGAGCTTAAAACCGTGCGCCGGAAAACGGTGCCGGGCTTCCAGTTCGCGGTGGCGGGTATCCGCCCCGAGGGCAGCGATATTGCCGAAGAAGATCAGGCCCGCGTGGCCACACCGCTAGAGGCCCTGGAATGGGGAGCCGACTTCCTCATCGTGGGACGGCCGATCTTAAACGCCCGCGAACCGCGCGCCGCCATTCAAGCGTTGCTGGGCTAAACGATGAGCCGCGGCCCGCAAGACGAGGTTGTCGAAATCACATCCCTCTCCGCTTTGGAACACATCGCGGAACACGCGCCACACCGACTGCTGCACCTGTCGCTTTCTCGCGGTGGGGAACGTGGTACCCGGGCCGGGCGGTTGGGTGAAATCGCCGTGCGGAATAAGATCAAAATCGATTTCAACAACTCCAGTGGCGGCGCCAAAGGATCGGTTAAAAAGTTCGAGTACGCGGAGTTAAAGGACCTAATCCCGAAGTGGAAGAATAAGCGGCGCGCGGTGGTGCTAGCCCTGGACCATATTCAAGACCCGCAGAACTTCGGCGCCATCTGCCGTTCCGCCGAAGCTTTCGGCGTGTCCGCGATAGTGATTCCCAAAGAACGTTCCGTGTCGGTCACCCCCGCGGTTTATCAGGCGTCGGTAGGCGCCGTGGAGACCGTACCTATCGTACGCGTGGCGAACATTAAGGACGCGTTGAGAAAGCTTAAAGAAGAAGGTTTCTGGTCGGCGGCGACGGTATTGGCCGACGGGGCAACGTCATTACCCGACATGCCCGACTTCGAGAAGGTGGTCTTCGTGCTCGGAGCCGAAGGCGACGGCATCGGCCAGGCGTTGGCCTCGGAGTGCGACGTGGCGGTGTTAATTCCCATGTCGGGAAAGATCGAATCACTTAACGTCAGCGTTTCCGCCGCCGTTCTCCTGTACGAATTCGCCCGCCGTTCTAGTCTCAAAAGTTAAAGCCGACGTCGACTAGTAGAAGGGGACCAATGCTCGAGTCTGCGAACGTGTTCGCGGTGGTGCTGGGGGCCGGGGCTTTGGTAACGCCGGCCGAGATGCCGACATTCAGCGCATTCTGCCAAGCAAACCGAATTCCGGTGGTGAGGATAAAGAGCGGTACGGCCTTGGATTGGTCGGCGCCGTTGCCCTTCAGAGTTAGCGCCGCCATTCCGGCGCCGCCGGAAACGAAAAAACCTGAGTAACGATCGTTCAGATAGCCCGTCACCGTCGCCATCGCGCCGAAACCCGCTAGCTCCGGTTTCTTGGTGGTGGCCGGACTCGCAGCCGACTGCACCCTGGAGGTTGGGGTCGGGGTATCGTCGCCCGTGTTGGCCGAGTAAAGCAGCGGGCCGATGCCGAGCACAAAGTGGCGCGTCACTCCCATCTGTAGTTGCACCTGAGGAAAACGATAAGCGGCGCCCCCAGCCAGACCGGCAGTGACGTTAAAGACTCCGCGCGGGCGGGTCGAGAACTGGGTCCTTTCCAAAATCAAAGTGTCTTCCCGATCCGAAATCACCGTTTTACTATAAGCCGGCTCGCGTGCATCCGAGCGGCGGGCTACATCGCCCACGCGAATGCGGTAGGAAGGCTGGTCTAATTTAACCACGGCGCCCTTCGCCTGAACTTTATTGACCGTGCCGCAGCCCACGTTGGCGCTGCCTTGAAAAATACAAACGCGATCGGTTTCCCGCCATTGCTCCACGCCGATGTGGGTAACGGCCACGTGCCCGCCACGGGCGCTCAGCCCCAGGACGCGGGCCTCCCCGAACGCGTGTGCGCTGGCTACGATCGAAATGAGGGCCAATATTAGTTTGAATCCGGACAAGGGGACTCCAGTTGGCGTCTTCTTAATTCGAAAGGGAAGGGGGAGAACCGTGAATGCGGCATACGTTGATGGTGCAAAACGGTGGCCGAAATTTGAGCCTGAAAATGGGGTCGGAAATGGCCAAGCCGTGGACAGTTTTGGGAACAAAAATGAGGGAAACAAAATCCGCAAGGAGATCTAGCCCTTTGCCCCTCAGAACGCCGGCAAACTTTTTGACAAAAAAGTCGCCTTTTACACCCGCCCACCCGCCCTGGTAGGCTCACTTCCAAAAGGAAACGTATGTTCCAAGCAACGGTGGCCAAGCGGAGTTACGGGTTTAAGTCGCTGAACGAGTTAATGGGTAAAGCGAATGAGTTTCGCTCGGGCGACCAAGCGGTGGGGCTTGCGGCGCAGGACGAAAAAGAACGCGTGGCCGCGCAGTACGCGCTGTCGGAAATCACCCTGTCGTTCCTCTACGAAAACCCATCGGTGCCCTACGAAAGCTGCGAAGTAACGCGCACGATCGTGGATGGGCTCAACCAAACGATTTACCAGTCGATCAAAGGGCTTTCCGCGGGCGAGCTGCGCGAAGGGCTGCTCGCCTGGCCCGGCGATAAGATTAAGTCGCTCACGTGGGGGCTTACCCCCGAGATGGTGGCCGCCGCAGTTAAGCTTTGCTCCAACATGGACCTGGTGCTTATCGCCCAGAAGATCCGCCACACTTCGACCGCCCGTACGATCATCGGTCGCCCCGGCACGTTGTCGTCGCGGTTACAGCCCAATCACCCCACCGACGCCACGGCGGGAATTATGGCGCTGACGCTAGAAGGGTTGTCCTACGGTTGCGGCGATTGCCTCATCGGCGTAAACCCCGCGATTGACGGCGTGGAAAGTGTGAAACGGATTGCCGTCCTGCTTACCGACCTTATCCACCGCTTCGAGATCCCCACCGTCACCTGCGTGCTAGCGCACATCTCTACCCAAATGGAGGCCGTGAAAAACGGCGCCCCGCTCGACATTCTTTTTCAGAGTATCGCGGGCAACCAAAAAACGAATTCACAGTTCGGCGTAAATGCGGCGATGTTAAAAGAGGCATCGACCTTAGCGCGTGAGAAATCGGGTGGCCGGTGGCCCAACGTTTTGTACTTTGAAACGGGCCAGGGTTCGGAACAATCACTGGAGAGCAACGAAGGCGCGGACCAGGTAACGTTAGAGGCCCGCACTTACGGCTTCGCCCGCGCGTTCCAGCCGTACATGGTGAACAACGTATCCGGTTTCATCGGGCCCGAGATCCTATACGACGGAAAACAGATGATCCGGGCCAATCTCGAAGACCTTTGCATGGGCAAGGTGCTCGGGCTGCCGATGGGCATGGCCCCCTGTTATACGACACACGCCGAGATCGATCAGAACGATCACGAAATTGCGACGATGCTACTCACCCAAGGCGGCGCCAACTACTTCATGGCTATCGCGCAGAATGACGACGTGATGCTGTCGTATCAAGACACCAGTTTTCACGACAATGTGGCGCTGCGCCGGATGCACGGCTTAAAAACCACGCCGGAGTTTGAGATCTGGATGGAAAAGATGGGGTTGCTCGAAAACGGACACCCGACGGCTAAGTTTGGAGATCCCAGTGTCCTTCAGTAACGACGTCGAAAAAAATGCGTTCGTGGCGGAGCTGAAGAAGACTACGACCGCGCGTATCGGCATCGGCCACGCCGGAGGCCGTTACCCGACCCAGGCGCAACTCAAATTCAAAGAGGACCTGGCGGTCTCTAAAGACGCCGTCCACCGCGACGTGCCCGACGAGGCGATTCTAAAGTGTGGATTATCCCCGCTGACCAGTCGCGTACGGGATCGGGCGGAATATCTTCGCAACACTACGTTGGGGCGATTTCTCTGCGATGAAAGTGCACGGGAACTGGCCACCATGCACGAGCAGACGAAGCCGCACCAATTCGATGTGCAGGTCGTGGCATCCGACGGACTTTCGGCCGAGGCGTTCGAACGCAATGTCCCCGCCATGCTGCCCCTCATGCAGGATCGGTTGAAGACGGCGGGCCTGACGATGGCGCCTCCCCTGTTTGTGAGGTGGGCCCGGGTGGCCGTGCTGGATCACGTTGGAGAGATCGTTAAGCCAAAGGCCGCCATCATTTTATTGGGAGAACGGCCGGGCCTAGGCATCTGCGATTCGCTAAGCGGTTACTTCGAGTACGATCCGGGGCCGCATCGTTTGGAATCCGATCGCAACGTTTTGTCCAACATTCACCGGCAGGGCGTCCCGCCACCCGAAGCGGCGCTTTTATTGGCGGAGGCGCTCATTAAGATCTTGAGCCTAAAAAAGAGCGGCATGACGGTCCGTTTTGATTTTGTGTGATCGTATTCGGCATCGACATAGGTACGACCACGCTGCGGGCGATGGCGGTCGAAATGAAGGCGGGGCCTTTAGGGCAGAAGCACGTCAAAGCACTCGGCCAACCCTTTTGCACGCTAACCCCGTACGACGACGGAAAACTGCTCGAGGAGGCCATCACCAACCACCTCACGGAATGGGCCAGCACCCTGCCCGCCCCCGACCTAGGCACCCTACTCTTTACGGGCGAGGCCCAGCGCGCCAGTAACTGCCGCTACGTTGCCGACCGCATTACCACGCTGTGGCCGGGCCTCTTTTCCGCCCAGCTCGATCCCGACCACGAAACCAGGGTGGCCGCCCACGGCGCCCACGCCGTTACGCTATCGGCGAGCCGGCTAGGATGCCCGGTCGTGCATTTCGACGTCGGCGGAGGCACGACCAACGTAGCGTGGATTGAAAACGGTGAAATCCGCGACACCGCCTGCTTAGATCTGGGCGCCCGCAAATGGATCTGCTCCACGCCCGGCCGCTCACTATTACGACGCACCCAGCAGGGCATCTGGATCGAAGAAAGCCTAGGCATGATGACGGCGCCGGAAAAATTAACCGGCGATCTAGCCACCCGCCTAGCCCGCGAAATGGCCGATCGCATCTACTCCTTCAGCGAAGGCGATCCGCGGTTCATCGTCGTCCCGTGGAAAACGCCGCGCAAAATCGAGGACGCAAAAATCTTGTCCTTCTCCGGCGGGGTAGTCGAATGCCTAGGCATGAACGATTTCGCTTTCGGCGACATCGGCCCTTGGCTAGGTAAAGCGCTGGTCGAGAAGGCCCGCATCTTAAAGAAAGAGATCCACATCTCCTCCGAGGCGGGCCGCGCCACCGCCTTCGGCGTCAGTACTTTCGGATTTCAGCTCAGCGGGAATTCGCTCTTCCATTCGGATGGAGCCTCTTTGGGTAATGTCCCCATCTATTCCGAACGAGAGGTCTTCACCGATCCCACGCCTCCTCATTTGGCAGTGGTCCTCCACGACGTGAACACGGATGATTTATTGGAAAAGAGTCACCAGTGGGCCACGTGGCTAGAAAAGAACAAACCGGAGCACGCGGTCCTCCTCATGAAGCCCAACCTCGCCAAGAGTCTAGGGTATCTCCTGCACAAGATCGTCCCCGACCAGAAGCTCTACGTAATCGACGAAATCGATCCGCCGGAAGTGGATTCTTTCACGATACGGCCCACGGTCGACATCCGGCCAACTCCGGAAGGGGATCGGTTTTCCGTCGTCATCAAGCAATTGAGATTGTTTTGAACGGTATCGAACCCTAACGCGACCCCCATTGACTTGCGGATACCCAGCGCTCAAAAAAGTGGAAAGTCATTTAATTTAAAAGGGGGAGCGAAACATGTTTTTTCAACGCATTCAAAATAAGTTTGTCATCTTTGGGTTGTTCTTTGCCATTTCTCAATTGATTTCTTCGAACGCGTTCGGAGATTATCTTTCCGGGGCTACGGGGCATGGCACTATGAAATGCCCGGGCTCGTTAAAACAATGCGGGCTTCTGCACTTTGCGGTCCTGGATCGCAGCAATGGAAAATATGGAGATACATGGGCAACGGGCTTTAAAAACTTTGACCATCTTTTTGAACGCGGCATCGACATGGGCCATGTTGGTTCTTCCCCCCTCGATTATTCGGCGAAGTACCTTTACCTCTATCAGGTTACGAATAACACCGCGGACTACTCGCTCGAGTCCGCCCGGGTTCCGTTTTATTCGAGCACCAATCTTCTCGTGACGTCTTGGGGAAGTTTTGGCGGGCTAGGGTTTGCGGATGACAAGAAAATGACCGGGAAATCCGAGCCGGTGTCGGCCACGAATCCTTTTGGAATACCGGAAGGAGTAGGCGGCAAAAACCTGAAGGTTATTAACCCTACGATTGTTTCCATTGCCGAGGGAGTCGACGTCGGTCTTAATCCGCACGAGGTTCTACTTACGGAGAAGGCCCTCCGGGCTCAATGGGACGCCCCACTAGGCATCGGGGCCGGTCGCCGTAGCGCTTTGTTTGGATTCACTTCCCAATACCGACCCGTTTTCATTAAGGGCAACGTCGTCATTAAATGCGGACACGCGGGCGAGCCGGTTTGCCCCCAGAAATAATTTTTCTTCGCCACGCGCTTTATGGACCCACGGTGGTAGCCACGAGTGTTGCCGCCGTGTCCAAAAGCGTCCCAGCGTTGAGCGGGTCCCGGCCCCGTCTTTACTCCTGAAGAGTTCCGCGCACATTCCAGAAGAGTATTGCTAGGACAAATTTGGGCCCTGCCGCGCCGATTTTTCATGGAGCCAAAAAGAATACAGCCCGCTTGAGCGCAACCGGAACCGGCCCCTTCCTTGCAACTTTTCCCGGCATAGCCATGCGCACGTTTGCCCCCATTTTGTTTCTCGTCTTATTGAACGTAAGCCCCCCGGAGGCGCGCGGCAGTTTTCTCGGCAATTGCGCCGTGCCGTTCGTGTTCCTCGCCAATAAGATCTCCAGGCGGCAACCGCGCGAGCGGATCGTTCCGGCGATGCCACCCACCGCGGAAGAAGCGGCGGAAGGCTTGGCCCGCATCGAATCCATCGAAAAATCCCTTGGCCCCGCCATCGACGAATTGCGAACTCCCTGGCGGT
Source organism: Pseudomonadota bacterium (assembly GCA_043740655.1). GTDB lineage: Bacteria > Bdellovibrionota > FAC87 > UBA2466 > UBA2466 > JBGSST01. The sequence goes on from JAYUBV010000698.1 coordinate 8,484, forward strand.
GGCTGGTTAAGCTTCGCCGAAATGAACTGCTCCGGCAGTCGTTCATCGCCTTGGATACGGAATTAAAGAATCAAAAGCGTAGCCTCGTCGAGGCAAGTCCCCGGGAACGCGAAGAGCTGGCCCAAACCGCCGTCGACTCGGTCGTGGGGGGGTATCGAACTTTGCCGTCGACTTTGGTTCTCACCGTCGGCATGGGCGTCCCGATCGGACTTGCCTATAGCGTGCTGCTCCTTCCCGAAGCGGTGCGTCCGGCGGGTTACGGCATTGCCAACCTTTTTTCAGGTCCGTTCGCTTTCGGACTCACCTACTGGCTAAACGGAAAGTTAAAACCAATTTCGGGCATCAAGCCACGCAATACCAGCGGTACGAAGGGCCCCTTCATTCAACATATGGAACGAATTGGATCCTCTTCCACCGGTCTCTCCGATCCGTTCAAAGACGGCCGCAATATTAAGAAGGACGCCGTACTTGAGCTCCGCGACTCCCTAAATGATGCCGCCTGGAACATCACCGACGAACATGATGCCCGGGAAGCGGTGGCCATGGCGACACTTCAGGCGGCGGCCGGATTTCCGGAGGTGAAGATCGATACCCTGACTTCTTACCTGATGTATTTGAAGGTAAAGCAGCGATTCTCCAATCCCGCGGCGCACGGGCAAATCAAGACGCTAATCCGCGAATTCGCTCGGAAGGAAAGCCTGCCCGACGAAACCACCGAGGGCGCACTGAACCTGCTGGATCGATTAGTTCGTCCGGATTTGTGGAAGTAGCGGACGTCTTTATTTAGCTGGCTGGACCAGGCCGGCTTCGCCGTGCCTTGGTCTGCGCGTTGGGAGATCTAGCCACGTGGATTCGTTACTAAATTAGCGGCCTGACGGCCGGAACTTTTGCTTTCGAATCCTTCTTGGGGGTGGGCGGCCCTCCCTGATCGGTCGGGTCGCCTCTTTACATTCAACCACCATAAAAAAGGCCCCATCTTTCGATGGGGCCATTTTTATGGTGGTTGGGGAAGGATTCGAACCTTCGAA
>JAYUBV010000699.1:0-2913 GCA_043740655.1 Pseudomonadota bacterium
CAGCTGATGCCGCGGTTTGAGAACTTCTCCCCGATGGTGCTCGGCGAAGAGGATAATAATTGGCCGAAACCTTTTTAAAAAAAACGTATTATTTCGAGCGTTTTTTGGAGCGGGTCTGATTCCTTGAATAGAGGAACAGGCCCGTTACCGCGAGGGGAATAAAAATTAACGAAATCATCTGCCCGTAACTAATCGCCCCACCGAAGACGAAGCCGCGGTAACTATCGCCGCGGAAGAACTCCACCGTGAAACGCAGGATCGAGTAAAGGATCAAGCCGTGGAAAAAAACTTCGCCGTGGTGGCGCCGGTGCTTAATGCGGTAGGTGCAATACGCGTAGACGAGAAGGGCGCCGAACGCTTCGTACAGCTGTACCGGATGCAACGGAATGTTGCGCGCACTGGTGAAAGACTCCGGGTGAGTAAACGTAACGGACCACGGCAGATTACACGGACGGCCCCAGCAGCAACCGGCCAAAAAACAGCCGACGCGGCCAATTCCGATGCCAAGGGCGGTGGCCGGAGTCGCAAAATCCACAAAGTTCAGAAACTGGATCCCTTTGGCCTGGGTGTAAAGGTAGATGGCCACAATCGACGCAATGATCGCGCCGTAGAGCGTATAGCCGCCCTCCCACACCGCGAAGATCTTCGCGGGATGGTTCATGTAGTACGGTAGCTCTTCGAACAGCACGTGAAACAGACGCGCCCCTATCACCGAAGCCAGCACGACCCACAGAAAAATATTTTCGATGTGCCGTGGATCCTCCTCCTGTTTCATGCAGTTTTTAATGGCGTCGAAGTAGCCGGCGGTAAACGCCAGCGCGAGCAAAAAGCCGTAGGTCGGAATCCGGATCGCGTGTGCGCCCGAATGAAAATCAAGCAGATAGGGAAACACGAGTTTTTCTCCTTAGGCACAGTACCGACAGAAGCGTGATGGCCGCACATAGTCCTACAAACCATTCGCCCCAGCGTAGGTATAGCGTGAGCGGCGGTAACTGAATCGGCACATCGACGTCCTTTACCAGGAATGCCTTTTCGTAAACCCCGGTAGCCTCGCTCATGCGGCCGTAACGGTCGACGAAGAAGGAGATTCCGGTATTGGTGACGCGAAATAAAGGCAATCGACTTTCCACCGAACGGAAGGTGGCCAAGGCACCGTGGTGGCGTGGTTCGGTCGTGGGACCGAACCAGCTATCGTTAGTTAAGTTTACTACTGCGTGGATTCCGGGCTGCACCGTCTTGCGGAAAAACTCCGGAACGATGGCTTCGTAGCAAATCGTAAGCCCCAAACGCACGCCGTTGTTTAGCGTAAAAAAGTTTTGCTGCGTGCCGCGTCCGAAGTTGGCCACTTGCGGGAACAGTTGGTAGAGCGAGGGGAAGATATCCCCGAAAGGAAAGTATTCGCCGAAAGCCAACAAGATGTTCTTTCTGTAGATCTCCGTACGGGTGTTTTGCGAGGCCGCTAGCGCATTGGCCGCGGGGCCGGGGCCGTCTTCGGAAGGCACGATCAGGAAGGCGGCATTGTACTCACCGGCCGCTTCGGTGTCTTGCGACGCGTAGCCGCCGGTGAGCAGCGCCACCTTCAGCTCTTTGGCGAAGGTGTAGATTTCGTTTACGAAGGGGCTCGGCCGATCCATCTGCATTGGCATTGCCGTTTCGGGCCAAAGCACCAGGTCTGGCTTCCTACCGGATTTCACCGCCTCGACCGTCAACTCTTTGTATTGATCGATCACGTAGCGCACCTTGGGGTAATAACCCTTTCGTGCTTCCACCTTTTCGAGCGATCCGATGTTGGCCTGAATCAACGCCACCCGCAGCAGACGTGACTCGGGCGGCCGCTCGGCGATGCGAACGGTGCCGAAGATCAACGTGCCGAGCAATAGCCCCCAGGGCAGCGCCACGAAGCTCCATGAGACGGCGAGCTGGCGTTTACGGAGCAGATAGAGGAGTAACAAACTCCCGCCGAGGCTCATCGCGAGGAATGATAGGAAGATGGCCCCCGTCAGCTCGCTGATTTGCGTGAGCAAGGTCAGCCAGTACCACCCGTGGCCGAGGTAGACGGGGAAAAGTTTGGGAATCAGCCATTCTATTACGACGTAGGCGGATGGCAGGGCCACGGTGATCCAGAACCCACGCCAGGCGGGCGAAAGTTTGTCCCATCGGTAACGTTGGCTGAAGTAATGGGTGAAGCAGGTAAAAAGCGGAAGGTTCAGCGCCCCGAAGCCGCAGAAGATCAGGAAGATGAGACCAGCGACGGGGTAGGGGAGGTCACCAAACACCTTGATGGTGTAGACCATCCAGAAAAATCCGAGCGCGTTCATGAGGAAGGACACGACGAAACCAGCCCAGAAGGCGGTTTTGGCGTTGCGGGCGAGTAATCCCACCAGGATGAGACAAAAGGTGTGCCCTAGTAATAGCGGTGCCACGTGGAACGGCGTGAACCCCAGAACCACGCAGAGCCCCGAGGCGATGGCCCAGGCGATCTCAGGTTTTAAATTTTTTAGTGACACTCGCGCTGTATCTTTCGAAAAGCTTGGTGATCTCTTTCGTGGCGACACCGGTCACCATCGATTTCAAGAGTCCAGGTACGGGAAGCTCGAGGGCGAGCTTGGCGCGATATTCCACCTGGCAGCCGTGGGTCTCCTTGAAGGTCCAGGTGCAACTCAACTTACCGATTCCGCCACTTAGCGGGACGGCCTCGATCGATTCCTCGGGCCTTATTTTGAACTGCGTGCTGAACTTGAAATCAAGCTTGTAGCCCGAGTACTCCAACGGTTCGAACTCCCACAGGTAGGCGTCGTTGCCGACGGGCTTTACGGCATCCAGCCCCGGAAAATGAGCGGTGAGCGCGGACTCTAACTTCGAAAAGTACGCGAAGACTTCCGATCGCTTCTGCTGAAAGTTCCAAATCGTGTG
>JAYUBV010000700.1:0-2912 GCA_043740655.1 Pseudomonadota bacterium
CACTCACTGCCTAAACCGTTCGTCGCCGGTATCGATACCTTCGGTAGCAAACGCATCAACGAAGTGGTGCTGAAAGAGTTTCTCGGTAGCGAACTTGATACGTGGATTCAGATGGGCCTGAGCGGTGACCCCGCGTCGCTCGAACTCGAAAACAAGCTGGTAAAGCGCATTAAGGACAAATGGGGTTTCGCGACCGTCGAATGGAGCATCGTGGAGTACTTCCAGGGCGATCAGATGCCCCTCTACATCACGCTCGACGTGGTGGAGCCGCAAGACGTGTCGAAGCGCATGCCCTTCATGCCCGCGCCGACCGCCGAGTTTAAAGATCCGGACGGCCTCATTAAATTGTGGGCCGAGTACGAAGACACGGCGCTTGAGCTAATCGAAACGGGAGAAATTGAGCCGGAAGCCGATGAGTGCAAGGCTTTCCACTGTCCGTTCGGCCACACGCACGCGCGTTTGAAACGCTTCGAAAAGCTGTTTTTCGACGGAGTGAAGAAAAACGCCCAGGCTTTAATCGACATTCAGACCAACGACAAGCGCGGCGAATGGCGCGCGTCGGCCACTTACCTGCTCGCCTACCATAAGGATGGCAAGAAGGTGGTGCAGCAGATGGTCGACCGCATTAAGGACTCGGATGTTGAAGTGCGTAATAACGCGTTGCGCGTCTTGGGTGACATGGCGGAGTTCCATCCCGAGTTCGTGATTCCCGTCACGCCGGTTCTGGAAGCGCTGAAGTTCCCGCGCGTCTCCGATCGGTCTAAGGCACTTTACGTGGTTTACCTGACCGCGCTGAGCTCGCAGGATGCCCGCACTCAGATCCTGAAGAAATGGGTTCCGGAGCTGCTCGAGATCATTCAGTCCAAGCAGGTCGACCATAAAGAGCTAGCGCACGGAATTCTGCGTAAGATTTCCGGCAAGGAGTTCGCCAATACCGACGTCACGTCGTGGGTGAATTGGTACGCCAAGTTGCCGGGTGACCGCATGGTTACCCGCAAATAATCCTTCACAATCACTGGCCGTTAGGGCAAAACCCCCGGCCACCGTAAGCATACGGACTCCATGACAAATCCGTGACAAACGGTGGGTAGACCAGGGTTAGGATAAAAGAGTGAGAATCCACCTATGGGGAACCGATTTTAGACGCAGCACGCCTGAGATGAGGCTGAAGCTGACTTTGAACCGTGACCGGCTCAAAGAGGAGCTGACCTCGTTGCTGTCCTTGGGGTTCTCCGATCTCGTTTACGTGGCCACGTGCAATCGTATCGAGTTCTACACGACGGCGCCGGATGTTTATGCCGATTCGCGCCACCTGTGGATGAAGCTTCTGACCCACCTGGGGCTCACGGAAGAGGACTACTACCGTGGCTTCCAACTCGAAGGTAAAGGCGCCTTCCGCCACCTGCTCCGTGTTTCCTGCTCGCTCGAATCGCTGGTCATCGGTGAACCACAAATTTTAGGACAATTGAAAGAGGCGCTGCGCTTTACCAAAGCGTCGGCGTTGCCGTTGGACGGACTGCTCGAACGCGCCTTTCACACCGCCTTCGAAACCGCCAAGGTCGTGCGCACGGAAACGCGCATCGGCGAGAAGTCGACTTCGGTTGCTTCGTTAGCGCTCGGTCAGCTCAAGCGTTTAGAAAGCGAATACCCGCTGTCGAAGGTCGTGCTCGTCGGCCGTAGCCCCATGAACCAGATCGTAGCCCTTTGGATGAAGAAGAATCGCCCCACGGTGCCAATGTTGTGGGTCAACCGCAACGTGGCCGCCTTAGCGGACCTAATTGAGGCCGAGGGCGTGCCCACGCAATCGTTGGCCGAGTTCCTGGATCAGCCGCAAGATTTCTCGCACCTCTTCACCGCGACCGCTAGCCGCGACCCCGTCTTCACCGGCCGCTTCTTCGGCAAGCTTCATGGCCGCAAGAAATTGGTGTTCGACCTGGCCGAGCCGGCAGACGTCGAGATTTCGGGGGTGGCGCAAACGCACGCGCTGGTCCTCACGATGAAAGATTTCGAAACCGAAGCGAAGAAAAACTCCCTGGCCCGCGCGGATGCGGTGGCCGATGCCGAAAAGATTATCGAATCGGCGATGCGCGAATTTCTGCGGGAACGCAAAGAAACCCCGCTTCTGAAAGAGTTCAGCTCGGCGGCGACGGTGCTCGAAGAAAACCTGACGTGCATGCTGCAAGAGATTAGCGTGGACGTTCCCAATGAACTTCACGACCGCATCAAGAAGTGGTCCGAAAAACTCGTCAAAAAGAATCTCCATCTTTCCCGCGAGCATTTGAAGGAAGTAATCCATCGCCAGACCGGTGACGGCAAACCTCAGGGGTGATGCCGTGATCTTAAGAATCGGTACTCGCAAAAGCGATCTGGCCCAAACTCAATCCACCACGGTGATGGAAGCCCTCCGTGCCCTCGGACTGCCCGGTAAACTCGTTTTCATCGAAAGCACCGGCGATAAGGATCGTAAGACGCCGCTCTACGAGAACGATGGCGCCCAGCCCGGCTTGTTCACGAAGGAACTCGAAGAGGCGTTGCTGGATGATCGCATCGACTTAGCGATCCACTCCTTAAAAGATCTCCCCACCCAGTGCGCGAAGGGGCTAGAGGTCGCCGCCGTTACCAAACGCGAAGACGCCGCCGATACGTTACTCATTCACCCTAAGTTCTCGGCCCCGGAAAAAATTCTAGGGCTTGCCGAAGGCGCCACCGTCGGCACCAGCTCGCTTCGTCGCGAAGCTCAGTTATTGTCCGTACGACCCGATCTTAAAGTGGTTCCGTTGCGCGGAAACGTCCCCACCCGAATTAAAAAGGTGGAGGAGAATTCCGTGAACGCTACGGTGCTGGCGCAGGCGGGACTCAACCGCCTAAAAATTGATTTGTCGCTCGTCGCGATCTTTAAGCTTTCGCCTAAC
>JAYUBV010000701.1:0-2911 GCA_043740655.1 Pseudomonadota bacterium
CTTACAAAATCAACATGGGGTTCGTGTTCCCCACCTTCTTTTTCCTCTACCTGATTTCGTCGGGCTCCAGCGTCCCCGTCTGGATGGTGCCGATGATCATGGGCGTCGGCTATTTCTATCCCAACCTTTGGGTCAGCGGTAACCGCAAGCGCCGACACGAAGAGATTCGCCTCCAACTTCCATTCGTGATCGATTTGCTCACACTGTCGACGGAAGCCGGCCTGGATTTTATCGGCGCCCTGCAGAAGGTCGTAGAAAAAACTCGCTCGGGTCCCCTGGTGGATGAAATTCAACGCATGCTCCAACAGATTCAATTGGGCACCACGCGCGCCGACTCCATGCGCGAATTCGGCGCCCGGATCGACATGCAAGAGATTGCCTCATTGGTTGCGGTGCTCGTGACCGCCGACCAGATGGGCTCGCCGCTCGGTCCGGTGCTCCGTGTGCAGTCAGATTTGATTCGTACGAACCGATTTACAAACGCGGAGAAAAAGGGTGCGGCGGCTTCGCAGAAACTGCTTTTCCCGCTGATATTTTTCATCATGCCCGCGGTGTTCATCATGATCTTCGGCCCCATTTTATTGAGCGCACTGCAGTAAGATCAAAATTTTGAAAGGTCCCATGTCAAAGTTGATGCGAGAACAAAATGAATTGATTTCGAAGCTGAAGGTGGCCACCACCTTTTTCTCGCGGTTCCTTGGCCTGATGGGACGCGCTTCGCTTCCCACGGACGAGGCAATTTTGTTTCCGCGCTGCAATTCAATCCACACCTTCTTTATGCGATTTCCAATCGATGTCGTTTTTCTGTCGGCCGAGGGCGACGTAGTCGCGGCCGTCCGCTCGCTATCTCCCTGGCGCATGGTGCTTCCCAAGAAGCGGGTTAAGCACACGCTGGAACTCGCACCCGGCAGCATCGACAGACTCCACATCGGAGTGGGCCAGAAGTTGAGCTGGGAGGCAAAAGTTTGAAAGTCGAGATCCTAAAAAATGGGGAGCTCGTCCTCACCAAAGACGTAGGTGAAGGCAACTTCAAGATCGGGCGGGGCCCCGAGTGCGATCTGAGGCTTCAATCCAACAGCGTGTCGAAGCAGCACGCCCTGTTGGTCGTGAAAAGTGGCCGTGCGGCCATCGTGGATCTAGGTTCCGCGAACGGCGTGTTCGTGAACGGTATCCTCATAAAAAAACAACGCGTCCGTCCCGAAGACGAAATCAAGATTGTGGACTTCGTGTTAAAGGTCGGTGGCCAGGGGCAAAACCACGGAACCAATCCCGGCTTTTCCGCCCCTGCGGGTGCCTCCCGCCGACCGCAGCCGCAGTATGCGGCCGGCTACGACGGAAATGCGGCGCTGAATATGGATTTCTCCGCGGGCGAGCCGCAGGCCATGAGTCAGCAGCAAGCCCCGCCCGTGGCGGTGACGCCGCAAGAAAAGTTTTTAGAGATCATGGACCAGAAAGTTTTGGCCCCATACTTCTCCGTGGTGAAGTCATTCGACTGGCGCTGGTTGCTAGCCTGCATCCTGCTCGGCGCCCTGTTGAGCTCGGTTTTGCTGAGCGTACTACCGGTCATCCGCTGGGGTAAAACGATCACGACGAAGGAAGCCCTGGCACGCGCCCATACGATCGCGTCACAGGTAGTCCGCGAAAACTACCGCATCCTTTCCAAAACGCACGACAACACCCGCCTAACCGTGGAAGCGGCCGAAGCGGAAAAAGGGGTTAAAAGCGCTTATATCGTGGAGCCCAAGACCCGCACGGTGCTTGCCCCCAGCAAGTATTTCGCGAAGAACATTACGGAGCCCTACCAAACGCTGGCCATTAACCGCATCGTGGAAGGCAAAGAGGACCAGGTTAGCGTCAGTCAGGACGACGATGAGTGGATCGTGGCCCAACCCATCCGGCTCTACTCTCCCGATACGAATGAAAACCTGCTCCAGGGCATCGTTTTGATCACCTTCCAGATCACCAGCGAGGTGACCTCGACATTTCAGCCCATGGTGGAAGCCAGTTTGTTTGCGATGCTGTTCTCACTGTTCGCCTTCTTCTTCATTTATAAGATGGTTACCCACCCCATTTCGCAAATCCAAAGTCAGCTAGATGCGGCTTTAAAGGGCGATAGCGTGGCGATCACGGCGGAGGCCAAACTTCCAGAGCTGGAAGGCCTGGTCAATACGATTAACTTCGCCATCTCCCGTTTGAAACAGGCGGGCGGCGGCATGGCCGATATCTCGGCGGACGATAGCGAAATGCAGGACAAGCTGCTGATTTCCGTGGTGCAGAATTTCGATACCGGCACCAGCGATGCCATCCTTTGCCTGGACCGCGAGAAGCGGGTTCGCTTCGTGGGTAAGGCGCTCGAAGAGATGCTCTCGATGCGCAATCAGTACGCTCAGGGGCAGAACATCAGCGAGGCCTGCAAGGATCCGGGCTTCGCGGGAACCGCCATCGACATGGCGGAACGAGTTATAGCATCGCTCGGTGAATCGCAGACGGCCACCCTCGACATTAACGGCATCGCGCGCGTGATGGGCGCGGTGGGGTTGAAATCGAGCAATGGTGAGGTCCGGTACCTACTTTTGACGGTGAAGATGAACAATGGCTCGTAAAGAAAAAATCGAGCTTACGCTGGACGATGTCGTCCCTTTCCTGGAACAGCTGACCGGGGAAGGCGAAGGACGGATCATCGAGCTTAAGGGCAAGCGGGTTAGCTTCGGCCGCGGATCGGATAACGACATCGTTATCCTGTCCGAATCGGTGTCGCGAAACCACGCCGCTATCTTTAAGAAACAATCGAATTGGTTCGTGGAAGACGCTGGCTCCAAGAATGGTGTGTTCGTCAACGGATCCTTCCATAAGAAGACGCCGATCTTGGCGGGCGACGTGATTCAAATCTGTGAGATCGCTTTCCGCTTCA
>JAYUBV010000702.1:0-2898 GCA_043740655.1 Pseudomonadota bacterium
GGCCTCTTCTTCTAAATTGCGGTGGGTCGCCGCAATGACCCGCGTAGCGACTCGAATTGCTTCGTTTCCACCTACCGGCCGAATCTCGCGATCCTGAAGCACCCGGAGCAGTTTCACCTGCAGGGGCAACGGCATGTCGCCTATTTCGTCGAGCAGCAGCGTACCGTCGGCGCACATCTCGAAAATACCTTTGCGATCAAACTTAGCATCCGTGAAAGAACCGCGGCGATGGCCAAATAGTTCCGACTCGAGCAGGTTCTCGGGGATCGCACCGCAGTTAATCGCGGCAAACGGCTGTTCCTTTCGGGATGAACCGGAATGGAGGCCGCGCGCGACCAACTCTTTACCGGTACCCGACTCGCCGGTAATCAGGACCGTAGAGTCTACGGCCGCCATGCGGTCGATGCTGCCAATAACTTGGCGAATGGCTGAGCTCGCCCCCAGCATGCCGTGATTGGCCAGGATGGCCGCGCCGAGCGCTTTATCCGAAACGATCGTGAGGTTGAGCAGACCCATTAGCTCATCCACGATCCGGTCGCACCCTTTGTCCTTAGTGAAAAATCCGGTAGCTCCCCGGCGCATCGCCTCTACGGCGATAGCGACCGAGCTATGGGCCGTGAGCACCATGATTTTGCAGCGTGGCTGTTCCGAGATGATGTACTGCATCGCGTTCAGACCATTGTCATCGCCCAACAAAACATCGAGTAGCACCCCGTCGAACGACTCCCGGGAGATCCAGTCCGTGGCCGCTTTAGCGGTGGTGGCCGAACGGACTTCGATGCCGCGGCTTTCCATCACGTGGACGAAAAGAGCGCTAAGTTCTTCATCGTCATCCACAATGAGAACCCGTGCGGCGGGAACGTCCGGCGAGTGGCTAAACATTTTATTTTGACGTGTCATTAAGTCCTAATTGGGCTCGGTGAACCAGGTCTTCCAGTGCTTTGACGTCGTTCTGCAAGTCGTCTGCCGGAACGCCGGCTTTCACCTTTTTTTCCAATTCGCAGACCACGCGCGAAATCATCGGATATCCGTAGCCGCCGGCGGAGCCCTGCAGTTTGTGCAGTAGGGCCGCGGCTGCGTCTGACTTAGATGGCATGGCTAACCGAATGGCTTCAACCTTAGCGGGCAAAGACAGAACGAAGGATTTCAGCAAAGAGTCAAAGTCCTGGACGGACCTCAACTCGGAAAGCAAAGGAGTTAGTTCAGACAACAAGTTTTCCCCAAACAGACCTCGGTGTGCAAGCGAAGTGCCAATGAGATTGGTGCGTTAAAACCAAGCCCAGCAAGGGGCTTACTCTACATCAACTAGAAACTGCCATTTTCAATACAGGTGGTGTCGCTTTTCGGTGTAATGCAATGCGTAATACTTCCCCGTCGAAGTTCACCACTAGGTTTTCGCGTGAGCAATGCTTCGGTATGGTCATGGCTGCGTAGAAACGACCGTCTTCAGTCCGATTTCCCAGCATCAACTTGGCGGCGATGAACACCTGGTGGTCCCGATAACGGACCTCAATGTCGTCCGGATCCACGTGCGGCATCGCCAGCCCGACTTCGCAGCCGTGGTCCACTCGGGTGAACTCGTTGGTCAGGTTGACGCGCCGGCCGCCGTGCGCCGAAACGAAGTAGTAAAAGACCATCACGGGGGTGTCTCCGCTGGGAGAAAAATGCAAGAACAAGACCAAAGGGGCTTAGGGGTAGAGTTCCACGCTGCCAGATTTTTGTCCGTAACGCCGCAGGAGGGGAATCAGCGTGTCGTACAAATCCTCTTTGCAAAGGTAATCCGTAAAACCACTGCTCTGCAAACGCTCATGGTTCGCCGCGGACGTGAAGGCGATGATGGGGCTCGTGAACCCGGCCTTGCGCAGCGTGGACGCCGCTTCGAGGCCGTTTAGTTTGGGCATCATCACGTCCATCAGCACCACATCGTACAGACCGTAACGGGCCTTTTCCACCCCTTCGTGGCCATCGACCGCGAAATCTGACGTGACGCCAGCGCCGCGCAGGATGCTAGCGACTAACGTCCGTATTTCCACCGCGTCGTCCACGATCAGTACGCGTAGCCCGTCGAGGGACCGATCGCTGATGGCGGGGTCGGGAATGGAAAAGAAAAAGGTGGTGCCCTCGCCCAAAGCAGACTGAACCCAAATCTTTCCGCCGTGGCCTTCGACGATCTTCTTGCAAATGGCGAGGCCGATACCGGTTCCCTTGCCCTTCGCGTTCATCGTCTTGAACATCTTAAAAACCTCGGTTGAGTGCTTCATGTCGAAGCCCATGCCATTGTCGCGCACCGCGAACGTCCACCCCTTAAATTTATGCACCTCGGCGGAAATATGAATCCGCGGGGCCTTCTCGCCACGGTAGGCGATCGCGTTACCGATAAGGTTCTGAAAGAGCTGCACCAGCTGGTTGCGATCGCCGCTAACGGAAGGTAGCGAATCGACGACCACTTCCGCCCCACTCTCCTCGATTTGGGCCTTTAGGTTTTCCACGACCTCCTTTACGATTTCGCCCACCTTAATCCCGTCGACCTTTTTTAACTTGGACCCAGCCTTGGTGTACTCGAGCAGATCGTCCACTAGGCGGGTAAGTCGCTTCGCTCCTTCCACCGCGAAGTGGATGTACTCGTCAGCCTCGCCGTCCAGCTTGCCCCGATATCTCGACGATAAAAGCTGCAGAAAGTTGGAGATCGTGCGCAACGGCGCCTTTAAATCGTGCGACGCCACGTAAGCAAATTGTTCCAGCTCAATCGCCCGCTGGGTCATCAAATCATTGGTACGCTCATCAAACTCTTTCTGCTTCTCAAGTAGCTTGGCACGCTGACGGGCGGCCGTGAGACGCGCCTCGCTTTCTTTGCGTTCCTTCTCGAGTAGCAGCTCACGCTGCAGTAGCAGTTCGCGC
>JAYUBV010000703.1:0-9448 GCA_043740655.1 Pseudomonadota bacterium
CGGGGCGAGCAGGCGTAAGAAGCAAAGCTAGTGGCCGTTCCCGGAGTATAGAGGATGGCCGCCCGGCCACTATCCAGCATCACCGCCGGCGGAACCAGGTTGGTGCCTAGGTAACGATCCAAAGCGAACGCCAGCACCTCGTACCGCACGTTATTATTAAAGGTGACGACCTTATCGCCGGTCACGGCGGTACGCTGCTGGTTGCTCTTAAGGATGACCTTGGCCCCGTTCACCGGGATAAACCAGGTGGTGTTGCCCCAAGCCGGATTGACGACCTTAGTAGCGCCCCAGGTGAGGCCAGTCTTTCCATTGAGTCCGTTCAAAAGAGCTAAGGCCTGCTCGGTGGTAAGGCCGCTTGCGGCCTCGGGCGGCTGCGGGATGAGCGTTCCCCATGTGTCGGCGTGCTCTTTATGGAATTGGGGCAGGAACTCGTTGATGCGGGCCTGGGTAATGGCGTCCGACTGGATCCAGATCCGAAAAACCTCTGCGCAGTTCTGAAAGAACCCGGCACCCCCAGCTCCAAAGGCCGGCTGGGTTATAAGGATGGCCGCGGCCACGAACTGCCAGGCTCTGAATGAATGCAATGTCCTCAAGTACGCCCCCGCGAACTGCTTCCCGTGTCTGCCCACGGGGTTAAACTGCAGCCGGGATGCCACCGGATTGGGCCGGTTACAGGCTCAACGGAGCTGGAGTGGTGACGGATTTGGTCTCCGAATTGACGAAAAACGCAGGAAATAGGATGGTTTTCCGATGGCAAAAGAGAAAACGCCCAGTTTCGAACAGTCGTTAAAAGAGCTCGAGTCCATCGTGGCCGATCTGGAAAAGGCCGAAGGGCCGCTGGAAGAGCAGCTGAAAGCCTTCGAAAAAGGGGTCGGCCTTTCCCGTCAGTGCCTCACCCACCTAGATGAGGTCGAAAAACGGGTCGAGATCTTGATGGCCGGCAAAGGACAGGACGGAAAACTGACCACCCAGCCATTTGAAGACACTCCGACAGAGTAGTGTTTTTCGGAAAAATGTCCTTTTTTATAGACACTAACCTCAAATAACCGTTACAAGACGCGTTGCATGCGCGACTTGAACGAATTGGAGGCCCATTCGACCCGCGCCACCGACCGGTGGTACGAGCAGGCCACCGTACGTTGGTCAGGTCTGAACGAGTTCTCGCAAGAGGCCGCGACCACCACTTCGCGTAACCAGTTTTTCAGCCACGACGCGCTTCCGGTCGAAGTGGCCGCGATCCTTTCGAAGGCGACCACCGAGCAAACCGTTCGCTTCGAACTGCTCCAGCTTTATCGCCACCTAAAATTCACCACGCTGCTCGAACACAAAGTGGTGCTCCCTTGCCTGCAGGACATCTCATTTGAGAGTTTGGGATGCCCCTCTGGTTCGATCAGTAAGAACCTGCGGTTGCAGGCGTTGCGTTTGGTGACCGACGAGGCGTTTCACGGGCAGCGCAGCGAAGAGTTGATCGCGTCGTTGGAAAAACGCACCGGCGTCGCCTGTCCCTACGACACGACCGAGTGCGAATTTTTGAAAGCGCTAAGCGGACAGGCGGACACCGCCGAAGCGCGCTTGCGCCGTTTCGTATTTTGTTTTGTTTCCGAGACGGTGATCTCCTCGATCATCGCCAAAAACTCGAAGGGGATCACCGATCCCGCGACCGAATGTTTTTTCCGCGAGCACTTAAAGGACGAGACCACGCACGGCGTGTTCTTCAAAGCGGCGTTCACCGCCGTTTGGTCCCAGATGGATGCCGCGGCCCGCGACCGCATGGCTCCGCACCTCGGCCACGATCTTCGCCATTTCCTATCTACGGACTGGAATGGGATCGTGGAAGACTTGCGGGCCGTGGGGTTGGAGCAGGAGAGCAAGGCGCTCGATGGGTCCTCCGTTTCCGGAGTGGCGCTCGACTGCGCACGCGTGACACTGTCGGCGATTGCCGACGTAGACGACGATCACAAGATCCGGTCGCACGCCGCTTTTCCCTGCGAAGCGTAGTTTTTTTTCAAGGGGCGGAAATGTATAACGTGGGGCTACTCTCTCTATTCCTTTACAACGTACTGACGTCGGCCAAGGGCGTCTATCTAGGATCCTTCTTACAGAAAGTGCATCCATTTCTCGTGCTGGCAATCTGCTTCACGTTGGTTACGATCTTCTTCGCGATCTACAACTACCTCGTCCCGGTCAAGAACGGCGTTTCTGTCCGCGCGGTGGTCAAAGCCCATTGGCGCCAGGTGGTCTTACTTAACCTCAGCGGCCTAGCCGGCTGGACCGGATTTTATTACGCACTCAAACTAATCGAGCCCGCCATCGTGACATCGCTAACCTCGGCGCTCGGGCCGGTAGTTACCGCCATCTACTTTTCGCTCATCCGGAAGGAACGCACCTTCTCGAACACCGAATGGGGCATTTTCACCGGTTTGTTTTTGATCATCTCTTACCTTACCGTCGAGTCGTAC
Source organism: Pseudomonadota bacterium (assembly GCA_043740655.1). Taxonomy (GTDB): domain Bacteria; phylum Bdellovibrionota; class FAC87; order UBA2466; family UBA2466; genus JBGSST01. The sequence continues at coordinate 2,460 of JAYUBV010000703.1, forward strand.
CTGGGCTTTTCGGCCGTGCAGAAAATTCCCGTGGCCCAAGTGGCCATCGGCGTCTTCGCCGCCGTCGTGTGCGGCATCGCTAATGTCGCCAACACCGTGCTCGGCAAACGGCTTAATAATGCGGGCTTAAAATCGCGGCAGGTAATTCCCTTACGCTTCTTCTTACTAATCCTGACCGGCGCGTGCCTATGCCCGACCGCCCAGTGGGAAGCGCTCAGCCAGCCGGTGGTGCAACTCTCGGTACTAGTCATCGGCATTTTTGGCATCGCGGTGCCGGTGTTGCTCTTTCAAATTGGCATCGAGAAGACGAACCCGTTTACCGTGGCGTCTGTCCACGCCACGATCCCCATCTTCGTTTTGGCCGCGCAGCTGTTCGACGATCGCCTGAATCCGTCCGCTTATTCCATCGTGGGCGCGGTGGCCCTGGCCATGCTCTCGATGGCGTCGCTCATTCTAAACTCTTCCCCGCAGGCAGCCCCGTCCCCCGTACCGTCTAGGAGTCGTTCATGATTGGTGAAAACGAAAACCGCACGATCGCCATCGTGGACCCGTTTAGCTCGGGCCGCTTTCTGGCGCCGCTTTTGAAAAAAAAGTTCGGGACGAAGTGCGTGGCCATTCTCTCGTCCCAGAATTTGCCGGCGTTTTACTTAAATGGGTTTCAACGGTCCGACTTTGCCGACACGATGACCGCGACGTCGCTCGACGCGACCGCGGCTTTTCTGAAACGGCATCGTGTAGACTCGGTTATCGCGGGATCCGAGCCCGGAGTGATCTGGGCCGACCGGTTGGGCGTATCGCTCGGCCTTTCGGGCAACGTCCCGGCACTGACCGAAGCCCGACGCGATAAATATTTGATGGGGGAAGCCGTACGCGCGGCCGGCCTACGTGCCGCGGCCCAAACGGCGGCCCGTTCCTCCTCCGAAGCCCTGATCTGGATTCAAAACCACGCCACCTTTCCCGTCGTGCTCAAACCCAAAGACAGCGCGGGCACCGACGGCGTAGCCCTCACGAACGGCGCGGCCGACGTGGAAGCCTATTTCGACAAGTACCTCGGTAGCCAACACATGCTGGCCCTTCCGGTGGAAGAAATCTTGGTGCAGGAGTTCCTCGAAGGGAACGAATACGTCGTCGATACCGTTTCGCAAGACGGTAAGCACCAGGTGGTGGCGGTGTGGCGCTACGCGAAGAAAAAGGCCAACGGCAGCGACTTCGTTTACGACACGATGGGGTTGCTCACGTCGCTAACCGGAATTGAAATGAACCTCGTGTCTTATACTTTACAATGCCTGGATGCCCTGGGAATCCAGCAGGGCCCCGCGCATTGTGAAGTCATGCTGACCGTAAACGGACCGGTACTCATCGAAATCGGGGCGCGGATTCACGGCGGCAACGGCACGCTCATCAGCGGCGTCTGCGTCGGTTACAACCAGATCGATCGTACGGCGATGTTGCACGCGGATGCCGAGCAGTTCAAAGCAACCTTCAAGCCACACTACGAGAGTGAAAAGGCCGCGTTGGAAATATTTTTGATTAGCCCGGTCTCCGGATTCTTCGCGGGCCTGCGCAACGAAGACACAATTCGTCAGCTGCCCTCGTTCCATTCCATGACCTTCAACGTGAAAGGCTTAGAAAAGCTCGCGCGCACGGTGGACCTCTTCACCTCGCCGGGCCGGGTCATTCTGATCGGCACGCCCGAACAGATTGCTACCGATTACACCCTGGTTCGACAGTGGGAAGACGCGGGGGCTTATGTCACTCATTGATCTGCGCAAACTCTCCATCTGCGTCGCCGCATTTTTGATTTTCTTCGGCGCCCTATTCAGTATGGGCACTCCAAACCGAGAAGCCGGGGAGCCAATCCGGATTGGCTACGTCGGGGGATTGAGCGGGAACGACGTTGGTCAATCGGCGCTCTTTTCCCTAGAAGCGATGCGCCTGTATTTTCACGGCATCAATGCCAAGGGTGGAATCCGCGGACGCCAAATTGAGGTAGTACCGCTGGATAACCGCGGACTACCGCAGGACAACTACTCTGTTTTCGAAAAAGCAAAGGCGATGAAAGTCGTGGCGCTTACCGGCGTTCATTTCAGCAATGACGGCCTAATCCTGAATAAGCTCGCCGAGGACGCGCAAATTCCGCTGCTCGTTGTGACGGCATCGCACCCGGACATCGTGGCCAACCACAAGTTCGTAGCCCGCGCGTGTTTCAGCGACGTAACCCAGGCGACCAACCTGTCCCGCCTTTCGCTGCACAAGCTTCGGGCCAAGCAGGTCACCCTAATCACCGACGTGCGCAATAGCTTTAGCCTCTACATCTCTAACCGTTTCAAAGAGGAAGTCGCCAAGGCGAAGGCCACGTTGCTGAAGGAAATCAAAGTTTCCAAAGGGGAAGTGAATTTTAGCGACGCGATCGCCGAGGTGCTAAAGGGACCGAAGCCGGACCTGATTCTCTTTACGACGCCCGCCAAAGAATCGGCAATCATGTTGACCGAGCTAACGAGCCGGGGTTTGAAGAAAACTGCCTTCGTGGGCACCGACGCCTGGGAATCCGTCGATATTCTTAAGATTCTGAGATCGATGGGCCAGACCGTGCCCATTTACTTTGCCGGCCACTGGCAACCCGAGCTGAACCATCCTGAGTGGAAGCAATTGTCCGAAGGCATTAAGGCAAAGTTTCAGACCGATCTCTCTCCGTACCTGTGCGATCCGGTCGTATCGTGGGATGCCGCCAAATTGCTCGCGGCCGCCTTGGAAACCTGCTCCTCGTACCAGGGGGCGGCGCTGATGAAATGTATGAAGAGCGTGGAAACGCACGGCTTAACCGGTAGCCTAAAGATTCACGCCGACGGCGAGAGCCACAAACCAGTTTTTATCTTCCGCGTGCGCGGAAACAAGGTGGAGCCGGTTGACCTGTAAGCTTCAAAATCCTAGACGACTCGATCTTGAGTTTTCCCTGTTCTTGGGAAGCTGCGTGGCCGTGCTCGTGGGCGCCGGACTCTTTGGCGGCCTAATGCTGAATGAACGCGAGCACGAAAAGTCCGCCGCCATCGAGCGAGCCTACATCGACGTGCAGCTGAACCAATTTAAAGACCGCATCATGGGCGACGTGCTACTCGAGCATCACGAAGCGTTGAAGGTTCAGGTCGAACAAGCCCGCCAAGCGCTCAATCTAAATCGCCTCACGTTGAAGTACGGCAATCAGGTACACGACTCAAAAGTAGACCGTAGCGTTCGCAGCTTAATTAGCGCCGAATCCCCGTTAATCTTAGGCCCCAAATTGCTCGGCAGCATCGCCTACGAATCGGGCTCACGCCTAGAAGGCACTTCTGGCAAAGTGGTATGCTTCATCGTGTTGGTGTTCTTTATTTTCATCATCATGCTTTCGGTTTTCGTGTCGCGCTGGCTACAGACGAGGTTCTTCGAACCCATTCGCGAACTAATAGTGATTTCCGGCCGCGACGACGCCGTTCGCGAGCTGGATCGATTTGAGCCCTCGAGCCTTGAGTTAGGAATTTTGCGCGAGCAGTTCCGCAACCTCGTGCACGACCAAAAAGAAAAGCAGGAGCAGATCACGGAGCTAGAAAAACGAAAGTCCGTGGCCGAACTCGCCGCCCAGGTAGCGCACGACATTAGATCGCCGCTCACCGCGCTGAACGTGCTGATGCTGCAAACCGAAAACTTGCCCGAAGACGTGCGTAGTCTGATGCGCGCCGCCGCCACCCGCATCCGCGACATCGCGAACAACCTTTTGACCAACTCCGCCGCCATTCACGCGATCCCGACCAAATCGAAGATGGACACCCAGCTACTTTCGGCGGTCGTGGAATCAATGATTTCCGAAAAACGCGTGCAGTACCGCGACAAGTCGGCGACGGAGATTCAAGCCATTCCCTGCAAACACGCCTACGGCCTGTTCGCCGAGATGGACGTGGTTGAATTTCGTCGGGTGCTTTCCAATCTGATCAACAACGCGGTGGAGAGCTACGGCACCAAGGGCGGTCCCGTCACGTTGGCGATGTCCCCCCAGCCTGACGGCTGGGTCACCATCGAAATCAAAGACGAAGGTAAAGGCATTTCCCCCGAAGTGCTTCCCTTGCTGGGATCGCCGGGAGTGACGCACGGTAAGAAGAACGGTTACGGCCTGGGCGTTTCCCACTCGAAAAAAACGATCGAGTCGTGGGGCGGACGGCTGGAGTTCATCACCGCGTCCCACAAGGGTACGGTCGCGCGCGTGTGGCTTAAGCAGGGATCGGCACCGCTGTGGTTTCTGCCCGAGCTTAAAATTACGGTCGAGAGCAAGATCGTCATCCTGGACGACGATGAAGCGGTTCACCACACTTGGGACCAGCTACTGGCTCCGTTCGCCGAGCGAGGAGTAGAGATTCACAACTTTCGCCACGCCGAAGAGCTGGAAACCTGGCTGGATGCCCACGCGGATAGCAAACTAGTAGGACTGTTCGACCACGAGCTTATCGGCCAAGGAACTAGCGGAATGGATATCATCGAGCGTCACGGGCTGGCCGATCGCGCGGTATTGGTGACCAGCCACTTTGAAGAGAAAGAGTTCTTGAACGAATGTCAGTCGTTGAAGATAAAGGTGGTTCCCAAAGGTCTCGTAAACTTGCTGCCACTAAGAGGGGAGGAGCAACCTCATGTTTGAAGTAAAACGCTACCTAATTGTCGATGACGATGCGATTTTCCGCCTTTCGCTGTCTCGTTACTTCGCCGTGCAGGCCGACGTGTCCCAAGCGGAGAGCCTTAAAGAGGCAAATGAGAAGCTAGAGACGGAACAGTTCGACGTCGTGCTGCTAGATAAGAGTTTGTCGGATGGCAGTGGGCTAGAGTTGGTGCCGAAGATTCGCGCCAAGCTGCCCCACTGCGTAATTTTAATGGTGTCGGGCGATGTGAATCTGGCGCCCATCTTCCAAGCGATTGAGTTAGGGATCGATGACTACGTAATCAAGAGCGAAAACATCGTGCAGGATCTGATGGTACGCATTCCGTTGGCAATGCGCCGCCATGGCGATCGTAGCGCCCGCACGCAGAGCGAGCATCGCGCCAGTGTGTCGCTGCCTAAGACCATCGAAGAGGTTTCGCCCGAGGCGTTCCGAGAGTTTCAGGAAGGCGCCGAAAAGGAGTACTTGCAGCGTGTGCTGTCCCTCACCGAAGAAGATATCGGTTCGGTGGCAAGTCTAATGGGGCTAGCCCGCAGCACGTTGCACAAGAAGATGAGCGACTACGGCGTGAAGCGCACTTACCGGGTGAATTAAGTGATGATTCCCTCCGAACAAAATGGTTACCGCCTTTCCGACAAACGCGACGATGTTGATATGCAGGCCGTCCACGCGTTTCTCACTAGCTGCTACTGGGCCGAATCCATTCCGTTCGACACGTTAAAAAGAGGGATCGACAACTCCGTTTGCTTCAGCCTTTTTCACGGTAAGGACCAGGTCGCCTTCACGCGCGTGATTTCGGATCGCGCCACCTTCGCTTACGTGTGCGACGTTTACGTGCTCGAACCGCACCGGAAAAAAGGGCTCTCTAAGTGGATGGTGGAGGCGATGATGGCCCACCCCGAACTGCAGGGCTTAAAACGCTGGGTTCTCGTCACGAAAGACGCGCACACCTTATATAGCCGCGCCGGTTTCACAGCCCTGGCTGCTCCCGAGCTCTATATGGAAGTAAACCGCCTGGGCATCTATAAAAACCCCGAACGGTTCCGCTGAGATCTTGATTTAGCCGTAAACAATCTATACAGCTGCTTAGTACAAGTAGACGACACTTCCCCCATGTAACCCATTGATTTGCCGTGAATTTTTTAGTCTACGCCTTTGTCGTCACTTCAATTCGTAAAGAGCACAAAAGATAGTCACGGATCCTGCGTTTCCTGAAGACAAAGAGAACACATCGACACTTTAAGTGGTTACGCCACGGAGCGATTATTGGCGCCACACTTGCACTATCAGAGGGAGCATTACCTTAACCTGTGGAAGGCCCCATTATGGGAAACGCTGTGTTTGCTAAAAAGTTGTCGAAGCTGTGGATGGGTTTCCTCGCGTTATCGCTGGTGAGCTGCAGTCGTCCCCTGACGGAAACGCAAGCCGGAAACGCCGACGTCGGTTTTGCTTATTGCGATGGAACGTTGGGTTCCTTCGACATCTATGTGGTGCGAGTACCGAACGACCTTACTTTATTTGAGCTTTACGTGATCCCCGTCCAGGTAGCCGATTCCGGTCCCGCGACGGTAAACATTGCCAACAAAACCCCGGCTTACCGTACGCTCATTTCCCAGACGACCTTCAATCCGGGTGCGGAGTTATTTGCCGGCCACATCACGGAAAATGATTTGCAGACTTACGATATCCTCGCCCTCACCCAGTTCGATGGAACGGGCGCAGATTTCTTGAATAGCAACTCGGCCCTAGATGCGATTTGTACCTTGCCGTTGCCCGGGGAAGGCACCGACGGCAACCAGCCGGCCTTGGCCAAGAAGAGCAGCCGCCGAGGTCGCCCTTTGTCAGCGTCGCGCACCCTCAAACTGTTTCACCGTATCCAAAAGTAATCCTCAATAAAATTTCACGGGTAACCTTCCCTGTGGCATCCTCTTGCCCATGGATTACCCGGAACTTCGTGAAGAATTAGTTGGCATCTGCCGGCAGCTACACTCACGCAACCTCATCGCCAGTGCTGACGGCAACGTCAGCGTAAAAACTCCGGACGGTAAGTTACTGATAACACCGTCGGGCCGTAACAAAGGCTTTTTAACGCCCAAAGAAATTGTGGTCCTCGAAGCCGATGGGAACAGCCGCCGGGGCAAACCTTCGAGCGAGCTTTTTATGCACCAGGAGGTTTACGCCCGCAGTCCGTTGGCCCAGGCCGTGGTGCACGCGCACCCGCCCACCGCAATCGCGTGGACGATCGGCCATCCCGATTTGAAGGAGTTGCCGGTCGAGTACATGTCGGAGCTGATCTTGGCGGTCGGCCAGGTG
>JAYUBV010000704.1:0-2894 GCA_043740655.1 Pseudomonadota bacterium
CCCGGACCGTACACTTTGCGGTTCCGCTTCGGACCGTGGGCCATAATCTGCCCCGTCAAGGTGAGCCCGGCGAACAACCCGCGAGTCGTCATATACGAAAGGACGTGGGCTCGACCAATGTGCCCTATTCCGGCCCCTTCGCCGACGGGGCCCACTGCAACGGAGAAATCTCCCGCAAGCTTTAGCTCGGGTCCCAGTAGCATGCTACGGGAGTAATCACTGACGAAGACCAGCACCACGTCGGCAAATTGAACGCCGATCTGAAGACCAATGGAGGGGCCGCCAATATTGATAAAGGAAGGAGTACTCCATTCCCCCGAGGCCGTGCGGCAGCTAACCAATCCCGTACTACCTTCTCCGCCAAACAAGAATCCGGCGCGCACCATGCGCACGCTGGCAATGCAACGGGCCTCGCGCAGCACCCAAAGTGGAATCGAATCGCGGGACGCCATCCGATCCTCGAAAATATCGGTAGAAATTTGTACCCGCCGATCGACGTTACCCGCAAAGGACCAGGTCGAAGCGAGGGCAAGAAACAGGATAGCGAAACGCATAGAACCTCCTAAAGGAGGCAAGAACGTAGGGCGAAGGGCAGGAAAAGGCAACGGCCAGTTGGGCGGGGGAACGCGTTTCTACAGCGTGGTCCGCGCCTAGCGCGCCTTGAGGAGCTCGTAGTTGATGCTGACCGCTTTACGGCCGAAGTTGGCCCCGGAGAAGAGCACGGTTTTACCATCGGGGGAGAAACGGGCGTGGCTAAAGCCCCCACCCTGATCGGTTAGGGGAATGCTTTTCACGTGAGAATTAGTGGTGAGGTCCACGAACTCAAGCGTGTTCCCCGTCACGGGATCGGTTTTCAGAAAGATCATTTCATCCCCGTTTGGATGAACCGCCAAAGAGTTGTAGGCTCATCTTTTGTCGGTGGGCTCACCGATGTGCTCCGCTTTACTGAATTCTAATTTCCCGTTGGCGAACGGAACGAGCCGAGCAGTATGAAACTTGTCGCCGAATAGCACCGCGGTGCCACCGAGAACGAACTTAGCGGCCCGAAAATCCGCGAGGCCGGTTTTATAGTCGCGCTGAATGCGGCCATCCACGTCGAAGATAGTACCCACGGATTCCTTCGGCGTGTTTTGGCGTGGGTTGGTATGTCGTGGCAGTAGGACCCAAGTACTCGACGGATGAAAGTCGGGCGGCATCTCGGTGGCATCGGGGATCTCGATGACGAAGCCCGACTTATTGTCGTCGACCACGTTGTGAATCTTCCGGTCGGATTCCCGGCGGACTTCCGCGTCGCCATTTAACTTGGCGAGCAGCGCTTCGCGCACGGGCTCCGTCACCCAACCTTTGGTCTTAAGCATCTCTTCAAACTGTTTTAGCTTCCGAGCACGTCGAGCCCGTTGTTCTCGGTATCCGGAACGCGGAACGGATCTTTACTTTCGATCCACTTGCGATGGAAGGCGTCGTTTTGTCGCGAAGCCCCTAGTTCGCCGAGCAGATCGGCGTAAGTCTTCAGGATCAGCTCCTGCGGCGCCTCCGCGCTCGTAATGCCGGCGAAGTTGAGAAAGCAGAAATCCAACTTAGCCGCCGGGACGGGCGCCGTGAACAGCATCAGCGCAAGGAGGAAATGTCTCGGCCGCATAGCCCTTCCATTTTACTAGATACGCTCCCAATATCGACGAGGACGCATTGACCGCTTGCGTTATTTTTTCTTAGCTCTTCTTTCAAATAAACCGGGGACTCGGAACACGGGCTTCCCCTTGCGAAGGAAGAAACATGAAAAAGGCACTCACGGTATTGATGATGTTGGGCATGGGCGCGACGCAGGCGATGGCGGCGGAATGGCGTTGCGTGGCGGTTCGCGGATTGGGCGCGGACGAGCATACGTTCGTAGTCGACGGACTTTTGATCCGCGGACACGAAGGCATCGCTAACAACCAGGCCAAGGCCGTCTCGCTGGCCAGCAACGAATGTTTCAACTCGGGCCACGCCCGCTGCAAAGTTGTTTCGTGCTCGACCATCGAGCAGAAGAACGACGCCGCCGAAGTCTTCGAACAGGAGTAAGCGAGGGTAGATTCAGAGGGGGTTCCGCCGTTGGTGGGCCCCTTTTTGGAGCTCAGAAAAGAAGCGTACGGCCGAGAGCGAAGATGCCCGAGGCCAGGGCCATGGTCACCGGAAGGGTCAGTACCCACGCCGTGGCGATGGACCGCACGGTGGACAGGTTGACGCCGGAGCGGTTGGCCCACATGGTTCCCGCGATCCCCGAGGACAGCACGTGGGTCGTCGATACGGGAAGCCCCAAGAAGGTGGAAAGGCCAATCGTCCCCATCGCCACCAATTCCGCCACCGCCCCCTGCCCGTAGGTGAGGTGTTGCTTGCCGATTTTTTCCCCGACGGTCACTACGATTCGCTGCCAGCCGACCATCGTGCCCAAGCCCAGGCTCAACGCGGTTCCCAAAATCACCCAGAACGGAACGTACTCGACGGCCCCCTGAAGATCGGCCCGGGCCTCCTTCACTTCGGCCCGAGTCACCGAGCCCTGCTTCACCAAAGTATCAAGCCACGCCACGAGCTCCATGATTTCGAGGCGAAGGTTCCAACGCTCGGTTGGCTTTAGATCCGTAACCTGCGCGTGGTTCGCCAGCGTCCCCAGAATCCGTTTCAAACGGGGCTCGCCCTTTGCCCAATCAACGGCCGTGACAGGGGACTTTCCCGTGGGCCTCAGCGTGGCGGAGACAAATTGAGTGGCCGCGTAGGCTTGATCTAGCGCCTGCGGATTTTGGTAATTCAAAGCAAAGTACGTGGGGGCCACCCCGATAAGGATGAGCATGATGAGTCCCATGCCCTTCTGCCCATCGTTCGATCCGTGGAAGAAGCTGACGCCGGTGCAGGTGAGC
>JAYUBV010000705.1:0-2885 GCA_043740655.1 Pseudomonadota bacterium
GCAAGCAAGCAAGCAAGCGCTTACGTTGTGTTGTCAGCAAGCGCTGACTTGTCCCAAAAGCTCTCAAGGAATAAAAGCATGGCACTGCAAGATTAAATCTATGCACAACCCCACGTCTCGATTGGGGAAATTTTTTGCAGCTTAGGTAATACCAAGCGTAAGGTAAAAGTGAATGGCGTCTATATCGGCACGTTGCGAGTGATTACGTGGAATGGTAAGACGCGCTTGATTCTGCGACACTCAGGCGAGAGCTTTAAGCGATTTTTGAGCGTGCTTCCTGAAGGAATGACTTTGGAAAACCTACCAGATCCCCTTATGAACCAGCAGCTTCATAAGCTAGTCAAAAACTCAGCAGTTCGTTGCTGGCGGAAAAACTTTCTTTCTAAGGGTGAATATCACGATTACCTGGAAGCACTAGGGTATTCGAGGAAATATATTAACCATGCGCTGTGGGGTTAGATCCTAAACACGCGTCTTGCGGAATAGTAAGTCAGCGCTTAAGCTAAGTTGTCAGCGAGCGCTGACTTATCCCAAAAGCTCTCAAGGAATAAAAGCATGATTATCGCCAGCACAATGCACGTCGTTTCACGGTTCATTCCAAATGTTCGGCCAAACTACTGGGTAATGTTTTTGCGCTTCATGGATTTCCACTTTGGCATTGGAGATATCTGAGATGGTTATCATCAAGTATCTCTGTGAGCGCCCAGCGCGTGACGTTTACATACATACAACCTTAACATTCCCTTCTGGTGTATGGGTCACTACATTCGAGTTTGCCACTAAATTCGAGAATGAGAACGCAGCTCGTAGGTTTCTCATTGATTATAAGTATAATCTGCTGTGGGTGCAGGTTATATTTATTGATTGTGGAGATATATAATGCTTAACGCCAATCCCCACGTTTTCATATGGCATTTCGAGAGAAGCTGTTTGCCTGAGAATGCTGCGGCTTATCTTAAGATATTGCGTGAGGATGCTCCTAATACAAAGTTCATGACCTCTAAACGGCAACCTCGTAACCTAACCTAACCTAACCTAACCTAACCTCGTAACCTAACCTCGTAACCTGAAATTAGTTATTCCTGGCGTAAGTCAGTGCTTATATAACAGATCATCAGCAAGTTGCTGTAAATAGTCACACACACACAAGGAAAAAATATCATGTTCGATAATGTGTTCGCGAAGATTTCCCAAATTGAGAAGACTGCTAGCCGCATGATCGAGCGTGAGCTGGATCGCAAAGAAACACAGACACGCAAGGCGGCTCGCACTGCCAAGAGCCACATGTATTTTGAAACGCGAGATACACCCAATAACATCTACGCGAATTTCTCTTAATCATTCATTACAGGGTTTAGTCACATGCTTCTCAATGAGATCAGCAAGAGTTCTTTCGAGCTTGCCTATCACACTCTACCAACAGGGCATAAGCATAGCGCGCTTGAACCCTTTGCCTTCCAACGTGAAGCCTACGAATTTGACCAGCAAGCGACGTTCTTTGCACTGAGGGGTAAGTTCTACCAGGCAGAGGACTACATGACACCACAGGAGTTTAAGAACGTCAGGGTTAAAGATATTCTCTATGCTGATCTGGTGCCGCTGCCGAGCGTAAGTGTTCTCACAGATCGCAGCGCAGAGATGGAGGCGCTGCATCGGTATTCGATCTGAGTATGTGAGTTATTAAAGGGTGAGCTTCGGTTCACCCTTTTGTTTTGAGAGTTTACGCCCTAGGGTCACACCAGATCACACCAGATCACACCAGATCACACCTAGGGCTTGGATCCCCAATAGCCTCGGTTTCGGATTTAGTCAAAATGCGCCGCACATCTGAAAACTGTATAGAGACCCTAGGCGTGGTAGCGCTGACCCTGCCCTTGGGTGCTACTGGCGCCCCGCTGCCGCTTGCCGCGTGCCTCGCGGCACCATCTCAAAAAAGAGAAAATCCCTACAGTTTGGAATATTCTGATTATTTAGAATCTTACACCATGAGAATAATCTTAAAGATTAGAATCTAACACCATGAGAATAATCTTAAAGATTATAATCTCACACCATGTGAATAATCTTAAAGATTAGAATCTCACACCATGGGAAAATATCTCTTTTAAGATATTTTCCCGACCTACGCTATTCTTGCATAGATGAAACGCGTTATTACTAGAACGCTTTGGCACACCTGAAAGGTAGAAAAACGCATAAGTAAGCGCTTAGCTATGCAAGCATTGCATATACCGTTTCCTGCCCCGTATATCGCGCTAGAGGGGCTTTTCCACGTTTAAGGTATCACTATGCCAGCAAGACGCTAGAGGGGCATACAGCGAAATTGCATTATCGTATTGATATGTGATGATACTAGTTTATTGTCTAAGCTACTGATTTATATGATGTTTATAATGAGATTGCGCTAATGGTAGCTATTCGAGCTTCTATATACATGAAAAGCGCGCACGCTCGCGAACTGCAATTTCCATGCCATGTATAGATAAGCAGTCACGTATTTAACGCATTGCTGCTATTCCGAACTTGAACGTGACATTAGCAATGCCAGCAATTAGAACTTGTCTCGTCGAAACGCAGCGAGCGATTCGCAGTAAGGAATGAAGACGATGACAAAAGTGATGAACTTTCCCGCTTCTAGCAACGAAATTGCAGAGACGCGCGCAGCAATGCTTTCCGCTTTGGTATCTCGCACGAAATACGAAATTGAAAGCAATTCAGGGGAGCGCACTGCAAAACAGATTGAAAGATTGCAAAACGACACTGTGAAGCTTGATAGCTTTACGCTTGCATATCTTTCCGCTTCGAAATTCGACTTCGAAAAGCATATCAATTCCCGCTTGCATGGCAACGATTGTTTTAACATTTATGCGATCCCCAAGCTCATC
>JAYUBV010000706.1:0-2884 GCA_043740655.1 Pseudomonadota bacterium
GCGACCTCGGCGACGCCGCCGTGACTGGGAAGGATCACCGCTTTGCCGCGGGCCATCGCCTCGGCGACGGTGCGGCCGAAGGGCTCCGGGTTCACACTCGCATTGACGACGATATCCGTGCCTTCGTAGAGCTTATCGAGGTTCGCTTCGAAGGGGAGAAACGCAACGTGTTTTTCGATCCCAAGCCGGCGGGTTTCGTAGTCGAGGTCAGCTTGATTCCATTGCGATCCGGCGCTTCGGTAAATCGCGCCGCCGCAGATCGTAAATTCCATACCGGCGAGCCGGTCCTCGTCAGCGAGGCAGGCGATTGCCTCTAGAAAAAGATCCTGCCCCTTCCACCGCGCGTAAGTACCGACGAGAGAAAGGCGCACCTTCTTGCCGCGCAGCTTCGCTTCCGCTTTCGCATTTTTCGCGGGCCCCGGCACGCCGTTATACAGACGGACTAGCGGGCAGCGCAACACCCGTGCGGCATGCTCGAGCGTGGCGGAGGAGTTGGTGACCGCGACGGAAACCCGACGACTGAAGTAACGCAGCAGAAACCGGCTCAAGCGGCGGCCATCGAGGAAATCGTGGATCTGCCAGACGAGTGGGCCGCGCCACCCGATGAGGCCGGTAAGTAAATGGGTCTTGATGCCATTGGAATGGATGACGGTGGGGGCTATGGCGTTAATGCGTCGTTTCAGATCCCGCGACCAGCGCCAAAGGGAAAACATCTGACGCGCCATGGTGAATTTACTGGCTCCGCTGATTCCGTGCGCGCCACTTTCACCGAGCTCCGCCCAAAAAGGCGGAAGTGGAAAAACTTCCACTTGGACCCCGGCCCGGTTCAAACGATCAGCCAGCGGCCCCGGGGCTAGGAGTAAAACGTGCGGTCTGTGCGAGCCGTTGCCGGCAATTCCCTCGGCCAGCTCCTCCAGACAACGCTCAGCGCCACCTAAGGCCGCTTCCGGATTTAAAAAGAGAATGGTGCTCATGTAACGCAACGACCCGCGAAACGGGGCGCCTGCATCCTTTGTGGAACCGTGGATTGGGAGGAGCAGAGGTACGGAATCGTTAAGGTATCTCCTTATTCTACCGATAAATTATTGGATTCTCCTGAAAAACTTATGCTCGCCGTCCTCGTTCAAAACTTGCGAATCCGGACTATCGTCCTCGTGATTCTTCCGGTGATCATCGCGCAGTTGATGATGGTGGCGCCCACGTTGGCGCTTCCGATTACCGCGATTCTTCTCACCGGTGCCGTCACCGCGTTCATGCTCGTTCCGATCGGTGCGCTCTTTCCTTTTTACCTTACGTACCTACTGTTCGAGGGCGCGGTAAAAATTTTATCGAACTACAACCCGGCTCTTCACGTCGGTAGCGACGTGATTTTGCTCGCGACGGTGTGGCGCTTGTACCAACGTAAGAATGGACAGCCCGACATTGCCAAGACCGACGATGCCACCGCGGCTGATTTGAGGGTAGCCACGGTTTTTTTCGCGCTGTTTTGGATTTGGGTCGCGGTTCAGTTTTTTAATCCGGTCGGCATTGGCATTCTTCCTTCCGTGGCGAGTTTGAAGCTGCACCTCGTTCCGTACCTTTGCTTCTTCATCGTTTGCTTTTTGCTGAGCGAAAAAGAAACGCTAAATCTGGCGTACTGGGTGTTGGGGCTCGTATTCTTCGAGGCGGCGTTCGCCTTTTTTGACTGGTTCGTCGGGGTGGAGTTTCTTTCCTTCATCAGTCCGCGCTACATGGCTACGTACTGGGCTTTCCTGAAGGGCGGGCCGTACCGACCGTTCGGAACCTGCGCATTGCCGGGCCAGCCCGCGGTCTGGGTTGCTCACGGTTTCGTAATGCTCTTCATCGCGGTTTACCACCGGGGGCAGGCGTTGCAGACCGCGTCTAAGGGCGCCGTCGAATGGTGGAAGCGCTGGTGGTGGGCCGCCCTGTATCCGGTTTTGGGAACGGTCGTGCTACTCGTTTGTCAAATTCGCGTGGTGCTGATTCGGGCGGTCATCCTCTGCCTAGCGGGGTTGGCGGTGCAGGGTAAGAAACACGGGACTGCAGTTTTGATAGCCTCCGTGATTTTGGGATATTGGTTGGTCGCCATGCCCGCAGCAAAAGGCACGCAGGACGACGTAGAGCGGCCAGGTATCTCGGGCCGCGTAGACGGCGTGCTTTCGCGTTTTAGCACTTTGAAGTCGGCCGACACCTATAAAAAGGCGCGCGGCGGAACTTGGGCGTTCGACGAGTTGTGGCGCCGGGCCGGATTTACCGCCACCGGAATCGGCCTGTCGCGGGTATCGGCGTCGTCGTTGCCTTGGACCGATCGCATTCGTGAGAATCCTTACTTCGGTGCGGAGTGGGGGTTCACCGACAACCTGATGCTCGCGGTGTTTACCGAGCTCGGCGTATTCGGTCTTGGTTCGTACCTGTTGCTGCTCGTCTCTCTGGCGTTGCTCTTGTTAAAGCGGTCTGGTCCGATTCCAAAGTTGGTTGGATTTTACATTCTTCTGCAGCTAGCGGCGGGATACGCATCGGAAGGTTTGCTCTACCAGCCGGAGGCTTCGGTATTCTGGACGACGGTGGGCATCGGGTTTCGCATGAGGCAGCCGGCATGATCTTTCTTTCATTACAACGCCTAGTCATCCTGCTCCGGGTGCATTGGCGTCTATTGCTCGTCAGTGCGGGACTCTGCTCGTTCGTGTCGTTCCTGTTCGGTTCGCTTACGCCCTACATTTTCCGTTCGGAAGCGATTTTAATGCTGCCGCAGCCGAAGACGTTTGATCAGGTTCAGCTGCAGCTGCAGGATGGCTCCGACGTAATGCGCGTCGCCAATCTATTCCGGTCGTCCAAAGTGTTGATACCGGTGGCGAAGAAACAGATAGAAAAGTTAGGCTCGCGC
>JAYUBV010000707.1:0-2883 GCA_043740655.1 Pseudomonadota bacterium
CGCCGGAAACTTCTGAAGCTGGGCGGCCGCTTCGATTAGCTTTTCCGCCGCCTGAGCCTCACCCGCCGCGGCAATCACCTTCGCGCGTCGCTGACGTTCGGCCTCCGCCTGCGTCGCCATCGCCCGCTGCATTTCCTTCGGCAAGTCGACCTGCTTGATCTCTACTGCCGACACTTTGATACCCCAGGGCTCGGTGTGCAGATCTAAAATCTCTTGGATCCGTTTATTCAGCACTTCCCGCTCGGCCAACACGTCGTCCAGTTCCACGCTGCCCAGCACCGATCGCAGTGTGGTCTGCGCATACTGGAACGTGCCGTCGAGATAGCTCTCGACGTTGTTAATCGCTCGAATGGGGTCGACGACGCGAAAAAGCACCACCGCATTCACTTTGATCGACACGTTGTCCTTGGTGACCACGTCCTGCGGCGGGATATCCGCCGTCACGATCCGCAGCGACACCTTCACCAAGCGATCCACTCCGGGGATCAGCACGATCAGTCCCGGCCCCTTGGCGCCGATAAGACGCCCAAGGCGGAAGACAACGCCCCGTTCGTACTCCTGCAGAACTTTCAGACAGGAGGTAAAAAGAAAAATTCCCACGAACAGAAGAACAACGTAAGGGGCGATGATCAAGTAAGCTCCTTGCTTCGAATTAGAGGCGCTCGCCCAAACCGTGTTTGGCGGAAGCGTCGTAGGTCGGCAAAACTTTGGGTAGCTGCGCGGTAAGCGCGGCCTGGCGCGAGCCGCTCGCCGGATGGGTGCTCAGGAACTGCGGCACGCCGCCGCCCTCGCCCTTAGCCATGCGTTCCCAGATCTTCGGCGCTTCGCGCGGATCGTAGCCAGCCTTCGCCATGTAGCGCATGCCTATTTCGTCGGCCTCCGATTCGTTACCGCGGCTAAATGGCAACGCCACGCCGACCTGAGTGCCCACGCCGAGTGCTGCCATCAATAGCTGCTTCGATTGCGAATCTTTTCCACCGAGCAACGCCGAAAGTCCGGCCAGTCCCAGCTGCGTGCCGAGTGCTATGGTAATGCGTTGACCGCCGTGGCGAAGGGTTGCGTGAGCCGCCTCGTGTCCCATGATCGCCGCCACCCCCGCTTCATTCTCCGCCACGGGAAAAATGCCGGTGTAGAAAGCAACCTTTCCGCCGGGAAGGCAGAACGCATTTTTCTGATTCGACTCAATGAGTTTAAATTCCCAAGCAAAGTCCGGCTTGTTCGCGGCTGCCGAAATCCGTGCCCCCACTCGCTGGATCAAAGCATTCAAACGGGAATTGTTAGACAGCCGTTCCTTCTGCAGAACCTCGCGGTAGGCCTGTTCGCCGAGCTGCCCTTCTTCGGCTTCGCTCGTCACGATGAACACCGATCGTCCCGTTTCCGGATTGGTGACGCAGCCCGGAAGGGCGAGTATGCCGACCCACATTAGAAGAATTAGTTTACGCATAGTGAGGTTCCTCTAGCGGTTCGAACCGAGCAATCTAGTGACAAGCGACGGACGCCCCCGGTTTGCCGTAACGTTTCTCAACGCCGGTCAGAAACTCGTGCCACGCTTCGAGCGAAAGGCCGGCCGCCACCAACGCCTTTTGCTCGCCTCGCTCGTCCGTGCAAAGCTTCTCCAAACCGTTCATCTCGTGCTCAGCATGGATCACATCGTAATGTTGGTGGGCGGTGAAGAAGCTTACGCTCCGTTCGTCGGTCAGACCGTAAAAGCATTTCAGCCCTTCTTTTTTCTGACGAGCAACGTCGGGCTGCTGCCGTTCGTACGCGTAAACCGCGGCAAGTCCTTCCACCACGTCGTTCGACTGGCAAGTATTGCGGAATACGCGGAGCAAATTCTCCGTCTCATCGCTATGGAAATGGGTCGTGACTTCGTCACGGGAAACGCCGAGAGCTTCGGCAAATCGCAGCCACAGTTCGGGATGGTTATCATCCCCTTGCTCTTCGTGGGAAAGGTTTTCGGCAAGCGCCGCCCGGACCCCAGGGTCTTCACAACGCGAGTGGATCGCACTTAAAAAGCGCGGGAACTCTTTTTCAAAGGAATAATATTCTTTGGCGTAGCCCTGCAGCTCTTCGTGGCTCAACTGGCCGGCTTGCCAACGGGTATAGAACGAATGGCCCAGCAGATGCCGAGCTTGAATTTTTGCTTCTAACTGAATGCGCAAATGGCCCATGACCGATCGCTCCTCTAATGAAGAAGTAGATTCCCGGTCACTATAAGAAGCAGGTACAGCTCGGTCAAATGATTCGAGTTTTAACGATGACGCCGGTGACGGCGTCCCGCACCGCGGTAATGACGCGCACGGCCCCGCTTACTGTACGAGTAACTCCTACGCGAAGAGGACGAGCTCGGTGAATAGTGCTGAAAACGCGATCCGAAATACGGAACGTGGCGTAGCGCGGACGTCACCGCGGGGCCGAAACCACGGCGGAACGCGCCCGCTTTATAGAGGTTATATCCGCCGTAAAGAAAGGCTCCAATAAGGGCCAGCGGAAAAATCTTACGAAACCATTGTTTCAATTGCCATCCCAAGTCACGCATACGTCCCCCCAAAATTTCGGGAAGGTGTGCAACGCATACCACCCCTCGTGGACCAGCTATCGCAAGGTGTATGCCGACTGTTTACAGAGTGCGCAGTTGAATAAAATAGGAGACTTGCCGTTGCCTCGCCCTAAAACGAAAGCGTCAAAGGGCTAGGCGGGGTGACGATTTGGGGCATGGGGAGGAGTCGGAACGACGCCCGGCGAAGCTCGTGGCAAAAATTAGGGGCGTTCGTAGCCGGACACACTCACCCGAAAGCGCCGGGGGCGTTTCAGGTGGCGGGCTAGGGCGTGGTTCGCTTTTCAGCGGGGCAGCGGCAGTGGGTGCGTCCGATCGTGGTGTAG
>JAYUBV010000708.1:0-2881 GCA_043740655.1 Pseudomonadota bacterium
GGAAGACACACGCCCTTCACGGGCGGTCTCCAAAATTTTTTCGCTCAGATCGGTAAAATAAATTTGGGTCTTCTCCGCGAGTCCACTTTCAAGCAGCAGGATTGCCAGCGAGTAAGCCCCGCACACGTCGCCGCCGGTGTACCAGACCTTCACCGACGGGTAAGTCCCCAGCCTCGGGAAGATCTGTTCCCGGAAAGATCGGAAAAAACTCGCATGCTCGAACGGAAACATCTCCGCAATCGCCAGCCCCTTCAGAAAATGCTCAAACAGCTCGTGATTACGCAGAAGCTTTTCTTGGAGGCGAGAAATCGTTTCGAGCTTGAGCGACTTAGCTACGCGCCGAACTTGCTTGCGGATAAAGGCCGGGCGGTACTCGCTAAAGTCGTAACCGTAACGCGCTTCGATTCCATCCAGCAGCAGACGAATTTCCAACTCCTCTAGCTCGTTATGGGGCTTGGGGTGCATCTTTCTCCACTTCTTCCGAAGCCGGCGCGGAGGCGAGCGACGGTGGGCTCCAGTCCTTTTTTTGATCACCGAAGTACACCCGTAAGAGCGAAAACAGCAGAGCCGAGTCCACGGGTTTGGCAATGTAATCCGTTGCGCCGGCATCGATGCACTTATCCCGGTCGCCCTTCATCGCTTTGGCGGTCACCGCGATAATGGGCACGGTTTTAAAGTTTGGTATGCGGCGAATTGCTTCGATGGTTTGGTAGCCATCCATTTCGGGCATCATGATGTCCATTAGGATGATATCGACCCGCGCGTGACTCTTTACGAACTGAATCGCCTCCCGTCCGCTTTCCGCGTAACCGACCTTCATGTGCTGCGATTCAAGGATACTCATCAGCGCGAAGATGTTCCGGATGTCGTCGTCGACGACCAGAACTTCCTTCTCCGCCAGCATC
Organism: Pseudomonadota bacterium; assembly: GCA_043740655.1. Taxonomy (GTDB): domain Bacteria; phylum Bdellovibrionota; class FAC87; order UBA2466; family UBA2466; genus JBGSST01. Next base: position 906 of record JAYUBV010000708.1, read on the forward strand.
GGATCCAAGTGCGAGGCATCACGCAGCGACTCTTTCTGGCGTTCCGTAATACTTGCCTGCGGTCGGTGCAGAATCATCGACATCTCCGCCAAGAGCCGTTCCGGCGAATTGGCATCCTTGACGATAATGGTCCGCGCCGATTTTTTGAGCCGCGACTGTTGATCGTGGCTCAGGTCGGTCCCCGTATAAACGATGACCGGGGGCGAAAGTTGGCTCTGCTCCATGCTCTTCAGCAGATCAAAACCGCTCATGTCCGGCAATGCCAAGTCAAGAATAACGCAATCGTAGCGATTTTCTTTCATCAGCTCGAAGGCCTCTTGCCCTTTGGACGCCGTGGTTACGGTGACGTCGTCGACTTGGCCAATCAGCTCAAGCATGCTCTTACGCTGAACCTCGTTGTCTTCCACGACGAGGATCTGCTTAATCGTTTTATTCGCGTAGGCCTTAAGGCCACCCAGGATCGTAACCACTTGATCCTTGGTAACTGGCTTTTCGATATAGTCGAATGCCCCCAGCTTCTGCGCCTTCTTCTTTTCGCCGACTCGGCCGGAAAGCACGTAAACGGGAATGTGGCTGGTCTCGTCGTCGTGTTTCAAACGATCGAGTACCACCCAGCCTTCCATGTCCGGCAGCTTCACGTCGAGTAAGATGGCCGACGGACGGTACCGCTTGGCCAGCGTGATCGTGGGCTCGCCGGAGAGCGAGACAATTCCCTTGAAACCGACGTCTCGGGAGATATCGAGGACGATCTGCGCAAAGTTAGGATCGTCATCGATGATCAAAACCGAGTTTTCGTTTTGGGCGACTTTGTCCCGGTCGTCCTGGATGCTTGGGGCGTCGAGAACGACGGGAAGTTCCGGAGAATTGACCGCTTCTAACGCCTCTTTGAAGCTCAGGGCCGCGTGTTCCATTTCTTTTACCTGCCGGACTAAACGCTTGGGTTCCGTTTTTGCCGAACCGGCGTAGTTATCCGGAATGTAAAAGGTGAACGTACTGCCGATCCCGATCTGGCTCGACACGCGAATCTCACCACCGAGCAGCAGCGCAATTTCGCGACTGATGGAGAGGCCGAGACCCGTGCCGCCGTACTTGCGGCTGGTCGTGCCGTCGGCTTGCTGGAACGCCTCGAAGATAAGGTGCTGCTTCTCGTTCGGGATACCGATGCCGGTATCGTAAACGGAGAATGCAATCACCCGCTCCGATTTGCTCAGCACACGGTGATCGAAGCTCCAACCGGACTTTGCGGTCGAGATGACAAGGGAGACCTCTCCCTTCTCCGTGAACTTGAAAGCATTCGAGAGCAGATTTTTGATGACCTGCTGCAGGCGCTTCGCATCGCTCGAGATAATCTCCGGCACCGCCGGGTCGATATCGATCTTGAAACCGAGCCGTTTCGTGTGGGCCAAGTGAGCAAAGTTCCGCTCGACCTCGTCCTTGATGTCGGAGACGTGGATCTTGGCAATGTCGACCGCCATCTTGCCGGCCTCGATCTTGGACAGATCGAGGATTTCGCTGATGAGGGCTAGCAGGTCGGTACCCGCCCCGTGAATGGTTCGGGCGAACTCGACCTGTTTAGGCGAAAGGTTCTTCTCCGCGTTGTCGCTGAGCATCTTGGCAAGAATCAGCAAGCTATTCAACGGAGTGCGCAGCTCGTGCGACATGTTCGCCAGGAATTCCGATTTATACTTCGACGTGAGGGCCAGCTGTTCGGCCTTTTCTTCGAGTGCCTTCTTCGTCTGCTCCACCTCGATGTTCTTCTTTTCGACTTCGGCTTTCTGCTCCGCGAGCAGCTTCGCCTTGTCACCCAGCTCTTCGTTGGTTTTTTGCAGTTTGTCCTGCTGGCTCTGCAAATCCTGCGTGAGCGACTGGGACTTTTTCAGCAAATCTTCCGTACGCATCGATGCGGCAATCGTGTTCAGCACGATACCGATCGATTCCGTCAGCTGGTCGAGAAACGCGATGTGAATCTCGTTGAA
>JAYUBV010000709.1:0-2880 GCA_043740655.1 Pseudomonadota bacterium
GTTGCGTCCCCTTCGTGGACCACCCACGTATTAGGATTCCCCGCCCGAGCTCGATAGGCAGCTGCCCGCCTATCCCATCCGGTCGATTCCGCCGGGGCGGCGGGCGTTTATCCTGCCGTTGCCCTTTCACCACCACGAAGGCTTTCCTGGAAGTCAGCGTTAGAATCCCTATGACCGCTTTGCGGTATGGCCGCGTCGATTCGTTCGCGTTAAGCTCCGTGTCAAATGGCATTTTTGGCACATCTGCCTATTGATGAGGCACCGTTAAGGGGCTAATCGCAAAGGAATGGCTACCGACATGAAAATGCGACAGCGGGACGATGCGGTTCCCTTTACCTCCCGCTGGGTGCGCGGGGACAAGCGCTACCAGCTGTGCCTAGGGTTTGCGCTAACGGAGCCGCCGCGGGCAAACCTGCCGGCCGGGGTGAGTTGGGATCTTTGGTACGAGAAAAGTTACGTGCTGCTGCAGATGGCCGTTCTTTCGGGAGTAAAGCGGTGGGGGGGTCTGCTGTCGCATAAAACACCTCACCCGATTTTGGAATGTTTAGTCCCCGTGCGATCCCAAGACGGAAAACCGGGGTGGTACCGTTTTTTTCAAAATGGCTCCGGCATGGAGTACCGCGTGCAGTTTTTTCCGGAGGCCAAAAGTTCGCGCAGCGAGATCGAGTTTAGGCGGCTGTGGGGCAAAGAGTTCAGCGTTATGGCCGCCACCCACGGCGGCGCCATGGCGAACGAGTCCACCCCCGAAGCGGGCTATTGCTTCACGCGCGGTTTTGTCTTAGAGCCCAAAGGCAACGGCATAAAACTCTCCACCTTCGAACACCAAAATCGTATGGCGTGGGAAGCGGAAGAGCTAGTCGTGACGTTACCCGAGAAGTGGTGGCCGGACGCGCTTCGGCTGGCGGACACCAAACCGGAGTTCGCCTACTTCGCTAAGGGCTCCCCGTTCGCCAGCAGCCTTCCGCTGTCATTGCGAGCGTAGAGAAGCAATCCCGTGGCACGAGGATTAACGGCGCTGGATCTCGTTGCTGGATCTCGTTCAACGGGATTGCTTCTGCCTCTTCGAGGCCTCGCAATGACGAAATGTTTTTCGTTAATTCGTGCGGGTGGTCGTTGACGGCTTGGCCTGTACTTGGGCCGGCGGTTTGTTGTAGAGGTCCTTCACCATCGCAAGCTCGGTGACGTCTTTCTTTTTCACCTGCGCCCGGATGGCGTCCAAAGTATTGCGCGGGATGTTTTTTTGCACCATGTTCACCAGCCAACGTGGAATGCCGCCTTTGGGGTCGACGTGAACTAGGTACTCTACGAACGTCTTATTCTCCCCGTCTGGCCGCATGCGGTAGTGCGAGTTGATCACTTGACCGCGGATCATGTCGGTTTTGGGGGCCCGATCGTCCTCGACGGAGCTGAAGTGGAAAAAAAGTTCATTGGTAGCGGGCCGAAACTCCGCCTTGGCGTGGAGTACGAAATCCCGGTTCTTGGTGAAGGGCGGGGTTTCGAGCGAGGTGTACTCGATTCGTTCCTGGTCCGAGATGGTGCGGACGACCTTGCCTTCAATGAGGTGCGGTACCCATTCGCCCCGGCGCGGGGTGTCGGCCAGTACGCTTGCCACCCGGGCCACCGATGCGTCGATGGTGATCTCACCCTTAAACGCGAAAAGCGGGCTGTCCTTCATTTCCCAGCGGTAAACGACGATGCCGTCGTGATCGCTTAACTTTTCCCATTCGGGTTTTAGCTCGGGGTCCGCATTTCCCAGCCCAAGGGTGGCGACGAAGAAAAAAGCGAAGAGGGTGGAAAGCGTCAGTTTAGTGCGCATCGTTGATTTTTACCCTTTTCCAGGCGGTTAGCAAAGTTAGGGAACATCAGAAAAAAATTATGGTTTCGCAAGCAGGGCTTCGGCCCGCTTGCGAACCGCGTCGTTCTCGGCCTGCATTTCGGTAAGCCAAGCTTTGGTCTTCGTAAGCTCGGAGCGGATTTTTTCGTCGGTGACGTCGCCTAGGCGGTGTTTGGCCTGGGCGGAGTGGAAATGGAACCGCATTTTGAGGTACGCACTCGCTACACTCTGATCCATCGGGACGCCCATCCAGGCCTCCGGCGGACGTTGGCTATTTTGCCGATCGAGCGCGGGAGCGGCGCCGTCCAGGCCCATCATAGTGAGGGCGATCATCTCACTAGAGATGCGCCAATCCTTAAGGGCTGCCTCCGCCAGCCGGCGGGCCTCCGCGGGTTTGCCGGAGGCTACTAGCTTTTCGGCCTGGAGCAGGTCGACCTTGGCGGAGTACGCGTAGGCGTGCGGCTCGTCGAGGCTAAAGCCGTAACGGAAACGGGCGGTGTCGGCGTCGCGGGCGTAGCGCACGTGGGTGCCTTGGAGTGAGACCTCGAAAAGGAGTGGCGCCTTAGGAATGCGCCGGGCGCCCGCCTGGCCGTTTACGTCGGCTAAAAAATCCATCTGGGCTGCGGTCTTCAAATACTCATGGCCTACGGATCCGGGCGTCTTTGCCTGGTTGATATTGAAGCCGATTCCCTCTTCACGTTCGGGCTCCACCATCTTTTCCCAATCGATGAGTCCCACTTCGCGCGTGTCGATGAAGACGGCGTTACCGTCGTTGGGATCCACTCGCACACTCCATTTACGATCGGAGAGAAGCTGGCGTAGTACCTTGCGATCGGGGTGGGTGATCTTGATGCGCATCGATGGCAAGCGGTTGGGGGTTCCGGGGGTAAACGTCTTTTCGAGCTTAATTCCGGGCCATACCGCGTTCAGGTATTCACCGATGTAATACGACAGGCTCTGGTGATCGCGATCGCCACCTCCCTTGCGAACTTCGTACAGCAGATCGCGCAACGCCATCGTGTAGCGATGACCCGCTTTTGGGGAAA
>JAYUBV010000710.1:0-1001 GCA_043740655.1 Pseudomonadota bacterium
GCTTATTTATGGATCACATTGGTGTACCATCCCTTAAGCATAACGTGTTCACAGGATCTATGATCCCACAACGTACTAGTGATATAATCGATCCTGCATCTGCTGCATCACTTTTAAGTCTTAGTGATCAAACGTATGATGAACATGTGTGGTCTGTCTATAATCAACGTGAAGGGCAATTCTTGTTCTTCGTACCTAATAATAGCAATCCAGCACTTGTAACAGAGACGCAGGTGTTCACGTACATATACCGCCCTTTACTCAATATCAATCGTTGGGCGTTGTTCCGTGGATGGAATTTCACATGCGGTGTACGTTCAGCCGAAGATAACATCTTCTTTGGTGATCGTAACGGTAAGGTATGGTTACACGGTAACGCACAAGCGCCGATCTATGCAGACTTCTTAGGCGATCTTAGTATTAATGGTGGCGCTGGTACAGCAATTAACTTTGTGTGGGAGTTGCCGTGGAGCGACTTTGGTAAGCGTATGAACACAAAAAACATACGCTACTTTGGTATTGATACACGCGGTGTAGCTGATTTCACAGTATCAATGTTTGTTGATCGCTTCTATAGAGATGACCACGACGTAGCCATACCACACTTGACGATGACTATGACTGGTGGCGATAGTCAAGGCTTTGGTTATGGTGATCAAGGTTATGGTAGTGGGCGTATGTCTAATGACGAGCGTTTATACGCATGGCCTGCCAAACTACAGCTAGCAAAGATGCAGTTTAGTGGCACAATCACAACAGCACTGCGCTTTATCTCAATCAACTTTTTGATCCTTCGTGGAGGATATCAGCGATGAGTGCTGTAGGTTACACTTCTAACTTTCGTTTCACATTGATTGATTATGCATCGCGCCCATGGCATGACGATGAGTACAATAATTGGAATCTGATTGATGGCTTGTTAAACAGCGTAGGTACTGCAACACCGTTTGTTGTAGATACAGGCGCCGCTAACGCTATGGTAGCCACCTATGTTCCTGCTG